>CAJPPS010000034.1 GCA_905372595.1 uncultured Capnocytophaga sp.
ATTCTAATTTTAGTTAAACATAAGTTTTTAGAATTTATAAAATATTTAAAATCAATTATTTGCAAAATTCATCTCTAATAGAGAACTATTTTTTTGTTAATAAAAATACATCTATTCAAGTCTTGAACAAATGTATTTTTGATTTATTCTTAATAATTTTCTAAATTTCTCCGCTTGCTAGCGCTTCTCTAAGAGCTTCAAGCGTTGTATCTAAGTCGGCATAAGAAAGAGCATCATTCAGGAAATAACTTTCATACCCACTAGGAGGCAGGTAAATTCCACGAGAGAGCATAGCGTGAAAATATTTCTTGAAACGTAGATGGTCTGCTCTTTGTGCTGAAGCAAAGTCTGTTACAGGTTCTTCTGTGAAGAATACAGAACACATAGAGCCAAAGCGATTCACTTGATGAGGAATCCCTGCCTGGGTAAGGAGCTTTTGTATTCCTTCCTGTAGATAAGCCGTTTTCTTATCCAGACTTTCAAAAACTTCTGGCTGGTTCTCTATTTGCTCAAGCATTGCAAGCCCTGCGCTCATAGCTAAAGGATTCCCACTGAGAGTCCCTGCCTGATAGACAGCCCCCACAGGAGCTAGATGATCCATTATTTCAGTACGTGCTGCAAAAGCTGCCACAGGGAGTCCTCCGCCTATAACTTTTCCAAAAGTAACAATATCTGCTTGTATATGAAGTGCTTCCTGGGCACCTCCCTTGGCTAAGCGGAATCCCGTCATTACTTCATCCATAATAAAGAGAGCTCCGTGTTCTGTACAAAGTGCTCGAAGAGCTTCTAAGAAACCTTCTTTAGGCAATACACAGCCCATATTTCCAGCTATAGGCTCTATGATAAGAGCAGCTATCTGACCTGGGTAGGCTACAAAGAGTTCTTTTACCGAATCAATATCATTATAATTAGCTAAAAGAGTATCCTTTGCCGTTCCTTGTGTAACCCCAGGACTATTAGGTACTCCAAAAGTAGTGGCTCCACTTCCAGCTGCTATAAGAAAAGAATCGGAATGCCCGTGATAACAACCTGCAAACTTAATAATTTTATCTCTCTTAGTATAGCCTCTTGCCAATCGAATAGCACTCATACAGGCCTCAGTACCACTATTTACAAATCGTATTTTATCAACATTTGGCACCATAGAAAGTGCTTTCTGAGCAATTAATGTCTCTACCTCAGTAGGCATCCCAAAGGAGGTTCCTTTCTTAGCTCTCTGGGTTACCGCCTCAATCACTGGAGCATAAGCGTGCCCAAAGAGCAAAGGTCCCCATGAAGCTATATAATCAATCAGCTTATTACCATCGGCATCATATAGATAAGCTCCCTGAGCTTTTTCTACAAAAATAGGTGTTCCGCCCACTGCATTGAATGCACGAACAGGAGAATTCACCCCTCCTGGGAGTACCTCTTGTGCCTGCTTGAATAGTTCACTACTTCTTTTGTATTGTAACATTTCAATTCTCTTTATTCATTGGTGCAAATATACAATAATAATATCATTTACCAATGTTATTTTTTTATTTTCCCAAATTAAAATTTTAACAATTTAAATTTAATAATTCTAAATTATTTTTTTACCTTTGCCAAATGAAAAAGTCAATTTCCATCTCCCTTGCTTTATTGCTCCTGTGGATAAGTATCCAACAGGTAGGGGTGGTTATTTACTTTAAGATTAATCAATCTTATATAGAAACGCAGCTCTGTGAAAATAAAGACAAACCAGAGCTAGCGTGTCACGGAAAATGTTCCCTTAAGAAAGAACTAGAAAAGACCTCCTCTGAGAGTAAGCAAAAGTCAGTACTCCAAACTATAGAACTTCCTTTTCTCTGGACAGGGAATTATGAAACCTGCCCTATGTTCTTTCTTAACACTCCTTATCAAGAACCTTTTCACAAGGAAAATCTATCTGATGACTGTTTCTTCCAAGAGCATCTGAAACCTCCCATTTTTAGATTATAATACTTCTCTGGGTAACACCCTCTTGAGGTTCAAGTTCTTTCTTGAGCCGTTTCATATGTGCTTTCATCAAAGCGCATTGTAGAATTATACATCTAAATTTTATCTAAATGAAACATATTCGTATTGCCATTTTTACATTCTTGGCAACTATCCTCCTTTGTGCCTGTAAGAAAGAAAGTGAGAACCACGCCCCTCTTACTCTTAGCACTGAAACCTTAATAGATGGTGTGAATAAAACCATTTCCTTTGAAATCCGTTCAGGAAGCGGGCAATACACTGTAAAAAGTGAGAATACATCCCTTGCTACCGCCTCTTTAGAAGGGAACAAAGTAACCTTGAACACCTTGGCTGTAGGACAAACGCACATTATAGTTACCGACACTCAGACACAACAAGAGAAGAAGGTAACCCTTACCATTACAGAGTTCCACATAGGGCAAGCTACTCTATATGTTGGAACCAATACAACTGTAACTACTGAAATTACAGGTAGTGGTGACTATAGCGTTACAAATAGCCAAGAGGCAGTAGCTACTGCTACTCTTAGTGGACAAATACTATCAGTGAAAGGAATCAGCGTAGGAGAGGCTACTCTTACTATCAAAGATCAAAAACTTAATGCTGAAGCCTATGTAAATGTAATTGTACTGAACACCCAGCCCGTAGGACAAGAACTTCAGTTGGTTACTGTAGAAGGGGGTACTTTCCAAATGGGAACCCCTGCAGGCACTGATAAATCCGATGGAGATGAAAATCCTGTGCATTCTGTGACCTTAAGCACTTTCAAAATAAGCAAATATGAAATTACCAATGCTCAATTTGCTGAATTTCTTAACAAAAATGGTCAAGGGAATAAAAAAGAAGGAGCCATCACTTGGTACAACCTTGAAGGAAAAGATGCTTATATCCGTAAGGTAGGAGATGCTTTTGCTGTGCTCCCTGGTAAGGAAGATTACCCTGTTAATAATGTTACTTGGTATGCTGCGGTTGCTTATGCCCAATGGAAGGGTGGACGCCTCCCTACCGAAGCAGAGTGGGAATATGCAGCTCGTGGTGGAAACCAGTCTCAGAACTACAAATTCATAGGTAGTAATGATGGGAATGAGGTCGGCTGGAATAGAAATAATATCAGCACAGCAGGACCTCAAAAAGTCGGCACCAAGAAGCCTAACGAATTAGGCATTTATGATATGGCAGGCAACCTCAATGAATATTGTAGCGATTGGTATGGAGCTTATTCTGCTGAGGCACAAACGAACCCTCAAGGAGTAAGCGAAGCCAATGCGATTCCTCACAGAACCTTAGGAATAAGAAAAATCTGCCGTGGAGGTAGTTACCAAGGTAGTGTCAATTTCTTTTTTGCTTGGGATAGAAACCAAGTAACACGAGATTCACAAACAGCCTCTTCTTGTGGCTTCAGAATTGTTATCCCTTAATTTTTACTATTAAAACTTTTTTTAAATGAAACAGATAAAAATCGCCTTATGTGCAGCCTTGGCAACTGCAATGCTTTCTTCTTGTAAAAAAGAAGATTCTAGTCCTTCTACGGGAAAAGGAAATTCCAATCCTTCTACAGGAAATGTTACACTTCAGTTTGAGAATGTTGTAAGTAATTCGCCTCTGCGCTTAGGAACAGAAGCGAGTAATGCAACCCCTTACACCTCCAACGGACAAATTATTAAGTTCAAGCAACTTAAGTATGTCATTAGTAACATCGTTCTAGTAAAAGAAGATGGCTCCAAAGTTCCCTACCACACCGAAGACCTAGAGAAAGGAGCTACCGTAATTGATGCAAATGATGCCAAATCCTTGAGCTATGTCCTAAGTGAAATTCCTGTAGGAAAGTACAAAGGAATAGAATTCGGATTAGGAGTAAAAAAAGAACTCAATAACCTAAAATTACAAGAGCGCTTTCCTAATTTCTACAGACTTACAGGAGCTTTTAACCATCCTGATGGACTTATGCACTGGGAATGGGCGAATGGTTATCGCTTTACCAAGATAGAAGGCTGGTATGGTAGTGAAAATAAAGCTATTTCTATCCATACAGGAAGTGCTTTCAAAGGTACCAAGACGGACGCTAATACTTGGGAACTTAACAGTGATCGTGATGCTTTCCGCTATATTACCTTGGACTTCCCTACTGTTCTATCTGTAGGAGAGGCTCAAAGAAAAGTAGTCTTGACAGCTGATCTTGATAAGCTTATCAACGGTACCAATAAGATTACTCTAGAGGGAAATATCCCTACTGTTCATCACCTGACCAATATGTTTCCTTTTGTGAATAATATTGGAGGAAACCAGAATATCAATGGGGAAAAGATCGTTATTTATGAACTCAATTCTACTAATCCAGCTACTAATCTCGATCAGGCTACATTTGATAAAAAAGGTATGTTCTCAGTGAAGAATATAGAATAATATCTCTTGTATTCATTGTTTTATTTATTAGAGACTACTCTTGGGAAAGAGTAGTCTCTTTTTCAATAAAGGTTAAAAATAATATCTTTATCGTCCTTTTAAAAAATTAACAATTCATCATTGAGAATTGATAATTAAATTTGTATTTTTGCCTTTTAAAAAAGAATACTTTATGAGCCATACAGCTAACTTACTCAAGCATATTATCAAGTCCAGAAAAAGTACTTTCCCAGCAGACTATACTCAAGAACCCATAGCGCAAGAAATCATTGATGATCTTCTAGATGTTGCTACCTATGCCCCCAATCATAAGAAAACCCTTCCTTGGCGACTGAAAGCTTTCCGAGGAGAAGAAAAAGCAGCTTTAGGAACTGAACTTCAACGCTTATACAAAGAACACGTACCTGCTGAGAAATTTTCAGAAGATACCTATAATGAACTTGCTAAAAAGGTAAGCAGAACTGATACAATTATCTCTATCTGTGTAGAATTCAGTGGAAAAGTACCTCAATGGGAGGAAATCGCAGCAGTATCAATGGCAGTGCAGAATATGTACTTACTCTGTACCGCTTATGAGCTAGGCTGTTACTGGGGAACTCCTGCTTTTGCCCCTAAGTTAAAGGATTTTCTACATCTTGGTGAAAATCAAGAATGTTATGGAATTTTCTTTGTAGGCAATCTTTAATTATCCTTAACTATAACATCTGTAGCTAGTTAGCTATTTATAACCTATTATTGTTTATCGTGTTACAATTATTAGCCATTAAGAATTTTGCCCTTATTGAGGATATCAAATTAGATTTTTCAGAGGGCTTTACCATCATCACAGGAGAGACTGGTTCAGGGAAGTCCATTCTCTTAGATGCTCTTTCACTAGTATTAGGCAAGCGTGCAGACCTAAGCTCTCTACGCAATCGGGAAGAAAAATGTGTGATAGAAGCTGAATTTTCCTTAGGAAATTATCCCCTAGCCTCTTTCTTTGCAGAAGAAGAACTGGATTATGACGATACCACAATTATCCGAAGAGAAATTCTCCCTTCAGGAAAATCCCGTGCTTTCATTAATGATAGTCCTGTGACTCTGGAAGTACTTTCCCAGCTAGGAAAATCCCTGATAGATATTCATTCTCAGCACGATACACAACAGCTCAGTGAGGAAGAATTTCAGTTTTTCCTCATCGACTCCTTAGCGGGGAACACAAGCCTTCTAGAAGAATACCAAGAAACGCTAAAGCTCTATAGAAAAGAAAATAAAAAGCTAAAAGAACTTTTGGACTTCCAGAAGAACACTCAGAAAGAACACGATTACAACACTTTCGTACTAGAGGAGTTACAAGAAGCTCATTTAGAGGAAGGAATGCAGGAAGAACTGGAGGAATATTACAAGCAAGCTTCCAATAGTGAATCCATTCGGGATAATCTTTCCGAATCCGCACGACTCCTTAGTGAAGAGGAAACAGGAATTATGACACAGATGCGGGAGCTCAGCTCTCTTTTCTCTCGTTTAAGTCCTTACAGTGAAACCTATAATGACCTATATGAGCGCTTGGACTCTTGTTATATAGAACTAGATGACATTTCCCGTGAGATATATGACCTAGCCGACAATATAGAATTTGACCCTAAACAACTTGTCCGCGTACAGAAAAAGCTCCAGAAAATCTATGATTTACAGAAAAAACATAAGGTAAGTACCGTAAAAGAGCTTATGGACATAGAGGAAGAGTACGCTCAGAAGGTAACCCAGATGGAGAATATTGAAGGAGACATCCTCCTACAAGAGAAAGTTGTAGCCAATCACCTGAAAGAACTTAATTCTTTAGCCCAAAAGCTACATACTACTCGTGAAAAAGTAGTGCCTACCCTTACCAAGAGCCTACAGAGTACCCTAAAAGACCTAGGAATGCCCAATGCTCAGTTCCAAATAAGTCTCATTCCTACTGAGGAATATCTGTCTCTTGGGAATGACCATCTTTCTTTCCTTTTTTCTGCAAATAAAGGAGGGAACTTTGGCTTACTGAAGAAAACAGCTTCCGGAGGAGAGCTCTCACGTATTATGCTTACTATCAAGCATCTGTTAGCTACTAAGATTGCCCTTCCCACGATTATCTTTGACGAAATAGATACAGGCGTCTCTGGGGAAATTGCTCATAAGATGGGAGAGATTATGAAACAGATGAGCCAGAACCGACAAGTTTTTGCCATCTCACATCTTCCACAGGTAGCTAGCAAGGGAGATGCCCATATCAGAATCTATAAAACAGATATTGCAGGACGTACCACCACTCAGTTCCAAGTACTTTCCTATGAAGAACGTATAGAGGAAATCGCTCAAATGCTCGGAGGAAAGAACATCACCGAATCGGCAAGGGAACACGCCAAGCAACTTCTTTCAAAAAATTAGGAGGTTATGACACACCTGACCATCCAAGGAAGGAGCCTTACTGCTATGGAATGGGGAAATAGGTTGTTACTACTCATTTTGACTATTTCTTTTGCTAGTGCAGTAGGTTATAGCTTTCTAGCAGACACTCTTGACCCAATAGGTATTCTGTTTCGTATTCTTCTGGGAGGAACTAGTGCTTCAATGAGCATTTATACACTCATAATGATTTTTGAAGAGTACAAATACACCCATACACCCTCGTTATCCGTGGTGAGAGGATAAAAATACATTATAAAGAACAGATTTTACATTCTTTGGAGAAAGATGCTATCAAAATGGCTTATTTTTTCAACCTCTCAGAGAAAAGATATAAGATGAGTAAGCCCTTCTTAGACTTATTCACAAAAGAGAAAGGGCGCATCCTACATCTGTGGATTGAATATAAGGATTATGAAGCCTTAAAGACCTATTTTATAGAACAAGATATCCCTGTAAAGGACGAAGTAATCTTTCTCCAAGACTAATAACAAATAAACTCCTAAAATACCCTTAATTTGAATTATTTATCAGTAGAAAACATATCCAAATCATTCGGAGAGCGTGTACTTTTCGAAAATGTATCCTTTGGCATCAACAAAGACCAGAAAATAGCTCTAATCGCCAAGAATGGAAGTGGGAAAAGCTGTCTGTTACGCATCCTCACTGGAGGAGACACCCCTGATACAGGGCAAGTAGTTAAGCGTAATGGCTTACAAATGGCTTTTCTCTCTCAAGAGCCTGAATTACCAGATGAACTGAGCATAGAAGATTTTATTTTTCAGCAAGAGAATCCTATCCTGAAAATAATCCAGCAGTACGAACACGCCCTGCTTCATCCTGAAGATGAGGTTACCTACCAGAAAGCTTTTGAGGCGATGGATAGGCATAACGCTTGGGACTTCGAGACCCAATACAAGCAAATTCTCTTCCAGCTAAAGCTCACTGACCTACAGCTTCCCATAAAGCATCTCTCTGGAGGACAACGCAAAAGGCTTGCCCTTGCCAATGTACTTATCAGTAAGCCTGACCTTATCTTCCTTGACGAGCCTACCAACCACCTTGACCTAGAAATGATAGAGTGGTTAGAAAACTTCTTTGCCAAGGAGAAGATGACCTTATTTATGGTTACTCACGACCGCTATTTTCTAGAACGGGTGTGTAATGAAATCCTAGAACTGGACGGAGGAAACCTATATAGCTATAAGGGAAACTATTCTTATTTTTTAGAGAAAAAAGAACAACGCCTTCAGCAAGAACAAGCCTCACAGGAAAAAGCTAAGAACTTATACGTAAGAGAACTAGAATGGATGCGTAGGCAACCCAAAGCACGCACTACCAAAAGCAAATCCCGTATTGATGACTTTGCCCTGATCAAAGAACAAGCACAGAAGCGCAGAAAAGAACACGTAGTAGAGCTAGAAATAGCTATGCAACGGCTAGGGAGCAAAATCCTAGAACTGCATAATGTAGTTAAGAAATTCCCTGAGAAGACGATTCTAGAACGTTTCTCCTATGTATTCAAGCGAGGAGAACGAGTAGGTATCATAGGAAAGAATGGAACAGGGAAGATACAGCCCGATGGTGGAAAGATTATTATAGGAGAAACCGTCCAATTTGGTTATTATACCCAGCAGGGAATCGAAATCAATCCACAGGAGAAGGTCATAGATGTCATTAAGAAATATGGGGAATATATTCCTCTACTCAAGGGGCGTACCCTCTCGGCAGCACAGCTCTTAGAACGTTTTCTTTTTGACCGTAAGAAGCAATATGATTATGTAGAAAAGCTCAGTGGAGGAGAGCGTAAGCGATTATATCTATGTACTGTCCTAATACAGAATCCCAACTTCCTGATACTGGACGAACCTACCAATGACCTAGATATTGTTACCCTAAATGTCCTTGAGGAGTTCTTACTGGATTATGAGGGCTGCCTCGTGATTGTCTCCCACGACCGCTATTTTATGGATAAGATTGTGGATCATCTTTTTGTATTCAAGGGAGAAGGAGAAGTACAGGACTTCCCTGGGAATTATTCAGATTACTTTACCTATGAGCAATCTATTCCTAAGGAAAGCAAAGTCGAGGAAAAAGAAGTAACCAAGAACTCGTGGCGAGGAGCGAACAATCCTCTTTCTCAGAGTGAACAACGTGAATTTGCCCGCTTAGAAAAAGAAATTCCTGAACTAGAAGCAAAAAAGCAATCCATAGAAGCCACTTTTACTAATGAAAGCCTCTCCACAGAACAGATTCAAGAGCTCTCTGAGACACTAAGTGAGATTATAGATTCTTTAGAAGAAAAAACAAATCGTTGGTTGGAACTTTCTATCAAATCAGAAATGTAAGAGAACTTACATTTCTGATTTTTTAAATTTCTCTAATTGTTTTGTTCAGAAAAATCCACTTTTACTCCTGTTTTAGCTATCTTTTGCTGGATTTTGCTAATTTCTTTTTGGATTTTCTCTATTTTCTTATTACTTTCTGCTAGGCGACTATTGATTTTTTCTGCCTTTTTAAGCTCTTTTTGTGCTTTTTTCGCCTGAGAAGCTGTAGCTTCAGCAGAACTAGCTTCGGAGAAAGCCACTGTGCGATTATTCGCATTTTCATTTATCTGCTGAGCCTCCTGTTGCAAAGAAGCATTAGTAGCCTGCTCCTGAGTAAGTTTCATTTGCAAGCTATTAAGTTCTGTATTTAAGGATAAGGCTTTCTGCTCATTCTCCAAACGCTTCATTTCTGGAGATTTTCCACCTCCACAAGCCACTAAAAAGAATATCAATGAACTACAATAC
>CAJPPS010000035.1 GCA_905372595.1 uncultured Capnocytophaga sp.
ATATTGGGTTGTCCAGAAAGGACAACCCAATATTTTATTAACTGATTAAAACTACCAAACTTTTACACGTTCTTCGGGGGATTTGTAGAGCTTGTCTCCTTTTTTTACATCAAATGCCTTATACCAAGCATCGATATTAAGGAAAGGAGCATAGGCACGGATTGCCTGAGGGGTATGAGGGTCTGTTTTTAGCTGATTGATAAGGTATTTTTCTCTGGCTACTGCCCGCCATACGGTACACCAAGCGATAAAAAAGCGTTGGTTCTGAGTAAGTCCGCTGATTTTGCCTACTTTTCCATGATCTTTAAGATAGAGTTGTAGCGCATCGAAAGCAATATTGACCCCGCCAAGGTCAGCGATATTCTCCCCACTGGTAAGGGTACCATTGACAAAATGCCCTTTTACCGGTTCGTATTTGTTAAACTGAGCAGCAAGAGCTCCTGTTACTTTCTTGAAGATTTCCTTGTCCTGAGGAGTCCACCAATTCTTAAGGTTTCCATCAGCATCAAATTCGGCTCCACTATCATCGAATCCGTGTGTCATTTCGTGTCCGATAACGGCTCCTATACCTCCGAAATTTACAGCAGGATCAGCATCGAAGCTGAAGAAAGGGGCTTGAAGGATAGCTGCAGGGAATACAATCTCATTACCTTGAGGATTATAGTAAGCATTCACGTTCTGAGGGGTCATTCTCCAGCGGGATTTATCCACAGGCTTACCTACATCAGCTAGGCTCTTTTGGTAGCGCCAAGCTCGTACATTGGATACGTTTTCAAAATAAGAGGCTTGTGAAGCTGGAGCAATGGTCAGCTGAGAATAATCAGTCCATTTGTCAGGATAACCAACCTTTACTCCCATTTTGGCTAGCTTAGCCAATGCTTTTTCTTTGGTAGGGGCAGACATCCATTCTACTTCCTTGATGTGTTGAGCAAAACTCTTCTTAAGGTAGTCAATCAGAACAATCATTTCTTCTTTTGCCTTAGCAGGGAAGAATTTTTCTACATAGAGCTTTCCGAAAGCCTCTCCTAATAATCCATTAATGATACCCAGAGCCCGCTTATTCATAGGGCGTTGTTCTTTGATTCCTTTTAGGTAGGTACTATAGAAGCCAAAAGAAAGCTGATCTAGCTCTTGGTTTAGTGTATGTGTATTATTTGCGATGGTTTGAATCTTAAGATAATCCTTAAGTAAGGGTAAGTTTTGTTCATTTACAAAGCTATCATAAGCCTTATATAAGCGCATTTCTCCTACGATTACCTTATCGGTATTGACCCCTACATTTTTGAGGTATTCAGGCAGATTGATGTTCTTGACTAAAGCTGATAACTCATTCATTGACTGAGGGTTATAAAGAATGTTAGGGTTTCTTCTTTCCTCATTAGTATACATTAGCTTTGCGATATTTCTCTCAAAATCAACGATTTGCTTAGCCTTTTCTGCTGCATTTTTCTCTTTGATGAGGTTAAAAAGAGCAGTGAGATACTCCTCATACTTAACGAGAGCTTTGGTATTGCTTTCGCTTTGTTTTTGGTAGTAATCACGAGCCATACCTACGGAAAAAGCTCCTAGATAGACAGCATTAACTTGGGAATTCTTTTTATCGGCACCTACACCCCAATCACAGATAGGATTACCTCCTCTTCGGGTATCCTTTTCTAGATATTTTTGTAAGTCTGAGAGATTTTTTATTTGGTCAATCTCGTCAAATTGACTTTGGAGGGGGGAGAGTCCGTCCGCATTACGTCGGTTCCAGTCCCGATAGCTTTCATATAGGTCTTTTATTTTCTGCCCTTCACTTCCTGTAGGATAGGTCTCCTTCAGGAGATTATCTAGAATGGTTAGGCAGTTCTCATCAGTGATTTCACGAAGCATCGTAAAGGAACCCCAATTGGTTTTGTCTGCTGGAATTTGGGCGGTTTTCATCCAATTTCCATTGACATAATTATAGAAATCATCTTGGGGGCGCACTGAGGTGTCCATAGCTTTGAGGTCTATTCCACGTTCTATAGGATCATTTTTCTTATTAGAATGGGAACCACAAGCTACCAAGAAGCTCAAGGAAGCATACAAACAGAGTTTTTGTACATTCTTATTCATAAAAATATAGATTTTTTTCAGATGTTTTATCAAGCTTAAGGTGCTGTTATTTGGCTCAGAATGCTCAAGCAAGCAGGGATATTCCCCTCTCGGTAACGGCGTGCCCAGAAGGTGAAAGCCCATCGGACGAAATAACTGCCATAATTATATCTATCATCCTGAAATTCATTAATATAATATCTGTTAAATAAAGATTGTAGAGCTTCTACCTGAGTATCAGGATCTTCTTCTCTATCCATTATTTTTAGGATTTCCTTATATAGTTTATCGTTTTCTTCCATAAGAGGGTATATAGCCATAAGGTATTCTAATTGCTGTGCGAGGCTGAATTCTCCTCCTTTACTAGGCTTAAGCTGATGGGTTTCTTCCTTCATTCGGCGTACGATTTCATCGCCGAAGTAGTGCCAGAAAGATTCTAATTTTTTATTATCCCGATTTATATATTTCTGGAGGTGATAGAGAGTATGCTGGTTTTCGTAATATTGGGCAAAATAACGGTTACTTTCGGGAAGAGGTTTTAGGTAAGGGCTGAATTCATAGTATTCTGTACCATAAGTATAACTGCGCTCACGAAAGAGCAGGTCCAAGGAATCTGTATTGAATTGGTTAAAATTCCAATAAAAATCCTCAGAGGAATCTTCTTCGGAATAATCCTGCCCCCCTCCATCTTCTTCATAGCCGTTTTCGTCATCATAATACGCATCATCATAATCATAATCTGAATCATCAGACTCATAATAGCCGTATTCATTAGGAGTAGTATCGGTTCTTTGATAAGTATAGAAGCTTACACCTAAGCCGTAGAGCATTATTAAGCCTGCAAGGATCAAAGCAGAGTTTCCTAATAAGTTAATATGCTTTTTTCTGAGAAATTTTCCTAATAGAAATAGAGGGAACCCAACGGAAAAAAGATAGATGAAAATAAGTCCTGTATGATCCTCCCATAGGCTGTAATAGTAGATATTGCGGAAGAACCACATCACAGAGGCTATTTCAAGAACACCTATATAAATAAGCTCTCCCCAGAGGATATTCCTTACCCAAGGAGATAGAGACTTGGGCGCCTGTCGCTTAGCAGTATACCACAAAGGAGCTATCAGGGCACCTAAGAATAAGCTTAAGGCAAAGAAGCTCACACTTACAATAAGAGTAGTTACTGATGAGAGGTGAAAGGAATTATCTAGATCCGTAATAGTATCCGATATAGGAGTGATAGTAAGTAAGGTAAAAAGTGTATCCTTAAAGAAATAAAATTGGAGATCACTATAGAAGAATTCATCTAGAAAAATAAGCCCTATAGCTAAGAGAATGCTTATGGAGACTAAAGCCAATTGTACCCATATAGTAGCGTGCAAAAAATAGTTTTTCATCGAAAAAATGACTTTTATATAAGACGCAAAAATAAGAATTTTTTCAGAAAAAGACAAGTTTTTCTTCTATGAATTACCATTCTCTTATCCAATGATTACAAATAAGGTAGCTCAAAGATTGATTTTTCTGAGAAACAGAGAAAACATCTAAATTTTTTTTGTAACTTTGCTCCAGATAACTAAGCAATATTATGGAAACAGCGATTGTAGCAGGAGGGTGTTTTTGGTGTATGGAAGCTATCTATAGGCGGCTTCTAGGAGTAGAGGAAGTGGTCTCTGGCTTTATAGGGGGTAATGTGATTCATCCTACCTATAAGCAGGTATGTAATGAGGAGACAGGTCATGCTGAAGCAGTACAAATCACCTTTGATCCTCAGCTAATTACTTATATGGAAATTCTTGAGATATTTTGGCAAGCTCATGATCCTACCTCTCTTAACCAACAAGGGGATGATATAGGAACTCAGTATCGCTCAGTAATTTTCTATACCTCAGAAGCCCAGCACCAGCAAGCTCTCTTAAGCAGAGAGCAGGCTCAGAAGCTGTACTTTGAGGCGCCTATTGTTACTGAAATTCTTCCTGCAATGGAGTTCTATCCTGCACAGGAGGATTATCACCAGAACTATTACGAAAATAATACTGATAGAGGCTATTGTATATTCTCTATTGCTCCTAAAATCAATAAGATACACAATTTGTTCAATTCTAAAATTAAACCTCAATACCAAACAATAGAAAATGAAAACCGAACTCAAAAAACTCTATGAAGGGAATCTACCACAGGTAACCCTCCTTACCAGTGCCCTTGAAGAGGCACAGATAAGCCCTATTATCAAGGATCCAATGACTTCTGCTTCTATTGCAGGTTATGGAGCTTTAGGTACTGATCAGCAAGTATTTGTCTTTGAAGACCAATGGGAAAAAGCCAATGAAATCCTCCAAGAGCTAAATCTCAAAAGTGAATGATAAAGCTGATTGTTTCCGATATGGATGGGACACTCCTGAACACCAATCACGAGTTTCCCAAGGATTTTATGCGTCTTTTTAAAGCCTTACAACAGCGAGAAATTACTTTCTGTGTGGCAAGTGGTAGGCAATATACGAGTTTGCTTCAATTTTTTGCTCCTATCAAGGAACAGATGAGCTTTATTGCCCAGAATGGTACCTTACTGATGCGGAATGATAAGGTGCTTTATGAAAATACTCTTAGTCCCTATCACCTACAACGTATCCTTTCAGTAGTGAAGCCTTCTTCACAGGTAGCTGTAGGATTGTATTCTAGGGCTCATACATATCTTTTCCCAACGACTCCCTATGCAGAATCCCAAGTACGTATCTATAACACTTCGGTGATTAAGGTAGGTGACCTTAGTGAGGTGCCTGAACCTATTAGTCAAGTATCCCTTTATGACCCTATTAATGCTAGGACGAATACTCTTCCTACACTCTCTGTTCTGGCTCAGGAAGGGCTTACCATTACTCTTTCAGGGACTCATTGGATAGATATTACCAATGCGGGAGCTAACAAAGGAGAAGCTCTTGTTGCCCTTCAGAAAGCCTTGGAAATCACTCCTGAACAAACAATGGCTTTCGGTGATCACCTTAATGATATCCAGATGATGAGGCAGGCTTCTTTCAGCTATGCGATGAAGAATGCAGAGGAAGAAGTCAAGGCGGTTGCTAATTATATAACAGAAAAAGATAATAATGAAAATGGAGTGTTAAAAACAGTTGATGAAAAGTTAAATCTAAATCTTTTTTCTTAACAAAAAAGAATGCTATCTTTTTTTGGATTCTTCGTTTTTGTTAATAAATTGAATTTTCCAAATAAAAAGGAAGAATTAACTAAACTTTAAATAGGGATATTGCAGTATTCTTAGAAAGACGTACTTTTGCGCCGTGAAATTTTAAGCGCTCTTTGTTTAGAATTATTTAGAATTTTTCTAAACAGTAAAAAGGGGTAAGTCTTAAAGAAAAAATGCAAAATGCTTCAATCTAAAAAAATGTTTTTTACTTGGGTAGAGAGCTTATTAGTTTCATTAAGTATCACTGCTCTTATTACACTACTCTTACTTCCCTCCTTGGGAACCCGTGAAGACCTTCACCAAAGCCTGAAAGTAGAAACACCAAAGCCAGTGGCTGTACATCAGGATTTCGTACCTCTTACAGAACTATCCGTTCTTATCAGAGAAAGTAATAACCTTATTGGGTTCAGGGAAAAAATGGGGTATCGAGAATCCCGAAATAACTACTTTATTACCAATCCTTATGGGCATATAGGGAAGTATCAATTTGGAAAATCAGCCCTTAAGTTCTATGGTATTTCTGAAAAGGATTTTCTTAACAGTCCTTCCTTACAGGAAAAGCTCTTTGATAGGAGCCTCTCTCATAATAAGTGGAAACTACGCAATGAAATCAGAGATTATTCAGGCAAATACGTAGCGGGAGTATTGGTTACTGAATCAGGGATTCTTGCTGCAGCTCACCTAGTAGGAGTTAATAGTGTGAAATCTTTTTTTAAGTCCAAGGGCAAAAGTATGTATGCCGACGCCAATGGTACTACCATTACTAATTACCTCAAGAGCTTTCAGAATTTTGACCTCTCTCAGATTCCTGCGAGTGAGTATGACGGTAGAAAGATTATATAGAAACGTAATAAACTGATTATAAAGAGACTTTCCAATATGGAGAGTCTCTTTTGTCTTTAACAAGAGCTAACAAATAATTGTTATACATTTAACCACGCTGATACTTGTTTCACGAGGTGATATACACTAATTTTGCAGTCTGAATGAAAAATTTTCCTATAGGGATATTCAATAGGATTATTTTTCGTATTTTTGCTATCTTAAACAGTGAAGAGATGTTAGAGAATATTCTTTTAGAAAATGCAAAAAAAGCTGTTGAGGAGTGCTATGGGGTATCCATAGAGAAACTAGAACTTCAGCAGACACGTAAGGAATTCGAGGGAGACCTTACTCTTGTGCTTTTTCCTTTGCTTAAGCTCATCAAAGCCAAGCCAGAGGAAATAGGAGAGCGTATAGGAGCTTATTTGAAAGCACAAGTGCCTGAAATAATAGGTTATAATGTGGTCAAAGGCTTTCTAAATATAGCTATTGCCGATCATTATTTCTTGCAGTTTCTACAGGAAATTCTTCCCAACAAGGCTTATGGAAAGGTGTCTGTTACTCAAGATGCACCTGCAATTATCGTAGAATACTCTTCTCCTAATACCAACAAACCTCTGCACTTGGGGCATATCCGTAACAATCTCTTGGGCTTCTCTATGGCGAAGATTCTAGAGGCAACAGGGAAAAAAGTATATAAAACCCAGATTATCAATGACAGAGGAATACATATCTGTAAGTCAATGGTGGCTTGGCAACTTTTTGGTAAAGGTGAGACTCCTGAAAGTACAGGAATCAAAGGAGATAAGCTCGTAGGAAAGTACTATGTGCTTTTTGATAAAGCCTATAAGGAACAAATAGAACAGCTTATCTCAGAAGGAAAAACCAAAGAAGAGGCTGAGCGTACTGCCCCTATCTTCCTACAAGCTCAAGAAATGCTTCGTAAATGGGAACAAGGTGATACTCAAGTGCTTGCTCTCTGGAAGCAAATGAACCAATGGGTATATGACGGCTTTGCAGTAACTTATAAAAACCTAGGAGTTAGCTTTGACAAGAACTATTATGAAAGTGAGACCTATCTATTAGGGAAGGATATCGTACAGCGAGGGCTAGAACAAGGTGTTTTTTACCGTAAGGAAGATGGCTCTGTATGGATAGACCTTACTGAAGACGGACTAGATGAGAAGCTTGTGTTACGCTCTGATGGAACTTCAGTATATATCACTCAGGATCTTGGAACAGCTACTAAGCGTGTAGAAGAAGATTTCCCTAGTACTACAGGAATGATTTATACTGTAGGGAACGAACAGGATTACCATTTTAAGGTGCTTTTCCTCATCTTACAGAAATTAGGTTTCTCGTGGGCACAACAGCTCTATCACCTAAGTTATGGAATGGTAGAACTTCCTAATGGAAAAATGAAAAGTCGAGAAGGCACTGTAGTAGATGCCGATGATCTAATGCAGGAAATGGTATTTGTTGCCCAAGAACTTTCTCAGGAATTGGGCAAGCTAGAAGGCTATTCTCAGGAGCAAAAAGAAGAACTTTATCATATCATAGGATTAGGCGCTCTTAAGTATTATATCCTTAAGATAGACCCTAAAAAACGAATTGCTTTTAATCCAGAGGAGTCTATAGACTTTCAAGGGAATACGGGTCCTTTTATCCAATATACATATGCTCGTATTCGGTCTATTCTGCGTAAGGCAGGAACCCAAGAGACTTTCTCAATTGATATTTCCTTGCATCCTAAGGAAAAAGAACTCCTTAAGCTCCTATTGCTCTTCCCTGGAGTAGTCCAGAATGCAGCTCTTACCTATAGCCCTGCTGTAATAGCTAATTATGTATATGAGCTTGTGAAAGAATTTAACTCATTCTATCAGAATGTCTCTATCCTAGGGGAAGAAGACCTTCAGAAGCGAGCCTTCAGAGTACAGCTCTCTGCCAAGGTAGCCGAAGTAATTGCTATAGGATTCGACTTATTGGGAATTCAGGTACCAGAAAGAATGTAATTGTTTTTGAATTTTTTCCATAAAAAAACTGTCCCCTTTCGGGGACAGTTTTACAAATCAAAAAACAATAAACATTATGATTAAAAACGAAACCCTAAGCGAACTCCTGCATTAGGCTCTACAGCCCAGAACTTTTCATTCACAGCACTGCTAAAATTGCGTCCTATATTTACATAAGGAGCCACTACAAACTTACTGTTGAATACCCAAGCATAACCAGCTCCTACACCTATGATGAATGCATTCAAGCTTGTATCAGCTTCTCCATCTTTGGTATATTTACCAAAACGTGCTTTGATAAAAGGATTAAGATAGACTCCTACTGCATCGGTAGAGTCAAAATAATAGTTATATCCAACCTTAAAGCTCGTAGCATTGAACTTCCCTCCATTTTTAGGAAAGTAAGAAAAACGGTCAATAAAGAACAGTTCTCCATCTACTGACTGGTTGTCATCCAAGTAATACTCATATCCTAATTCCACCGAAGGAACTGCAATTACATTAAGGATATTAAGCTTTACTTCATTCTTATACGTCTGAGCAAAGGCACTTAAAGAAGTGAGTACCAATGCCATTGAGAAAAGTAATTTCTTCATAATGGTGAGTTTTTATTTTTAAAGTGCAAAAATACTATTTTTTTTGGAATAAACTAATTTTATAGTCGAAAAATCCACCCTAAGGCGAGCATTGTTTCAAAGAAGAAGAAATCGTGATGTGCGCGATCGCTTTTACTCATTGTGGTACGAACATCATACATATTAATGTAACCACCACGGAGTTCTCCCACTAGCATCAGATGCTTGAAAAGAGCTACGTGTAAGCCTGCCTTAGCATTCATACCTACTCCTGCGACGTGGAACTCGTCATAACGTTCGCGGTTAAGAATCTTAGTATTAGTCTTAGGATAAAGAACTCCAAAGCCTAATCCTTCTGTAAGATTGATTTGGATTTTGTCAGTATTGCGGATACCAAAAAGGCTAGAGATATCATCCACACGAGCTCCTTCCACAAGTACATAGTTAAGTCCATCGGTATGTTCAAAAGTAAGGAAGTCCTCAGTGAGTACTTTATCTACATTATTATAGACTCCATCGTGAGCAGTTCCTGCATTCACACGACCATTTATTTTTACTGTTTGGTCTTGTACCATTACATACTTCATATGATCCACTCCTGCGGAGATTGTCCAGTTATCCCCTACATAATAGCCTAATCGGAAGTTTGTTTGTGGGATAGTCATACGCAAGGGGTTGATATAGTCAATATGCCAGCCTTTAGGTCTGTCTACTGCTTCTACATCATTGATGGTGAATTGGTAATCGTCACCACGGAAGGTAATATCAGAATTGGTATAATACCCACGATTACCTCCCCAGAAGAGGAAGAATTTACCTTTGTTCTTTTCTGTATATCGCTCCTGTGCTTGGGTACTTCC
>CAJPPS010000036.1 GCA_905372595.1 uncultured Capnocytophaga sp.
AGATTGGCTTCAGGAAAGCCTTCTCCTGTATTTAATAACTATGAAAATGCTAAAGGAGGCACTACTTCTCTCTCCGACCTGAAAGGAAAATTCGTCTATGTAGATGTATGGGCTACTTGGTGCCGACCTTGTATCGGAGAAATCCCTGTCTTAAAAGAATTACAGAACAAGTTCAAGGGTAAAAATATTGAGTTTGTAAGTATTTCTGTTGATGAAAACCGAGAAGCTTGGCTTAAAACGATCAAAGAAAAAGAACTCAAGGGAGTACAACTATTATCCGACAAAAGTTTTAACTCTCAATTCATCCGAGAATATGGCATCACTGAAATTCCTGTTTTTATACTCCTTGATAAGGAAGGAAAAATCATTAATGCCAATGCGCCTCGGCCTTCCGACCCTGAAATAGAAAAAATATTAGAAAATCTTATCAAATAGCAATTAGTTATGAGCTTCTTTAAAGACCTCTTCAACCTACATCTGGGAGAAGAAAAAAAGGAAAAAGTTATAGAGGATATTATCAGTAATATTTCTTTCCGTGGATCCAACCTATGGATTTTAGCCTGCGCAATCCTCATTGCTTCCATCGGGCTAAATGTCAATTCTACAGCAGTCATCATAGGGGCTATGCTTATTTCTCCTCTTATGGGTCCTATCGTAGGAGCAGGATTTGCACTAGCTACCTACGATTTTGACCTCCTAAAGAAAACAGGACGTAGCCTATTCATCGCTACTGTGGTAAGCCTTATTGTATCGTTTGTCTATTTCTATATAAGCCCATTTAAGGATGCCCAATCAGAGTTATTAGCCCGCACTTCCCCTACTATCTATGATGTACTCATAGCCTTCGTAGGTGGAGTAGTAGGGGCTATCTCCCTTACCCGTCAGGAGAAAGGAAACCCTATCCCAGGAGTGGCTATTGCTACCGCCCTAATGCCTCCACTATGTACTGCTGGGTTTGGATTGGCTACAGGGAATCTTAGTTTCTTCTTGGGGGCTTTCTACCTATATAGTATCAATTGCTTCTTTATTGGAATTGCTACTTTCTTGATTATCAAATACCTGAAATACAAACCCAAGAACACAGGCAATGAGGTGCTTAATAAGCGTTTGCACTATGTAATCACTTCTTTGGTTATGCTGATTATCACTCCCAGCTTATATCTGGCTTATACCCTTTTGGAAGAAAAGAAATTCTACCAGAATGTAGATCATTATATCACTGCTGAGTTCGAAAACAGTGGCTATACTATTATTTATAAGAAAATAAACTACAAAACATCCCCTAAAACCCTTGAATTAGCCTTCTTAGACAAGAAATTTACTGAGGACGAACTGAAAACGCTACAAACTAATCTCCAAAACTTTAATATTCTCAATACAGAGCTTATTATCCGCCAAAAAGAATCGGATATTAGTAAGGAAATATTATCGGAAATCAACAAAAACAAGTCTTCTCTCTCCAATAAAGACGTAAAGATAAAGCATCTTACAGAAGAATTGGAGAGTTACAAACCCTCCGATCCTACCTTTGCCAAGGAGGTAAAAGCCCTATTCCCGAACATAGAGGATTTTTACTTTGGAAAGCTCAATAAGCTCTCCCACAAAGACTCCCTTCAGACGGCTACTATAATGATATACACGCCTAAAAAAGAGATGATAAAAAGCAAAGAAATAACCAAAGAGGTAGATACAGCCCGACTACAACACTGGCTGGCTGAGAAGTTCAAAGATAAGGATGTAAAGCTGATACTAAACAACTAGAAAAAAATCCCCTTATAGAAAAGGGGATTTTCTTTTTAGCAAGATAGGAAAAGTATTCTGCTAAAAATCACTGTATCTTTGCCCTATAAATACTACCATATGAAACCCATAACCCATAATGACTATACCCAATGTATCAATAAGGTGGTTGCTTATATTAACAATCACTAAGAGGAATCCTTAGACCTAAAGACCCTCGCCGAAGTAGCCATTTATATAAAAGAAAAACAGTTAAAAACTTTGTAATTCAAAAGCAACAAGGAAATCTACCCTTTACAACACATCGGAACCCCTCAGGACATCGCCCAAGCAGCTGTATTCCTTGCCAGCGACAATGCCTCTTGGATTACAGGAACCATATTAGCAGTTGATGGAGGGCTTACAACGAATTAATAGACATTAATCTTTAATTACCTTAAGTTAATTTTCCATTGGATAAAAAAACATATCTTTGCACCAGAATTTAATTTAGTATTTTATGAACAGTAAAACGAGAAAAATTATTAGTTACATCCTTTCAGGATTGGTAACACTTATTTTTGTAGGAACAGGAGTGATGAAATTTACAGGAGGAGAACAAAATGCTCAAATAGCCGAGTTGGTAGGAGGGGCTTCTACTCTCTATCTTTTAGGTGGATTACAGATATTCTTTGCCGTACTTTTCTTGATTCCTCGCACTGCTGTAGTAGGCTTTTTACTTATGGCTTGCTATATGGCAGGAGCTATAGCCACCCACTTGGTCATCAAAGAGTCCTTCATCCCACAAATGACTATTGAAACTCTTATTTGGGTAACCGGATTTGTACGTTTTTCTGAATTAAGCCAAAGGCTCTGTGGTTGTGGTAGTTGTAATAAATAATCACCAAAAGAGGTTACCCAGTTTGGTAACCTCTTTTAAAAGATAAATAATTTGTGATATATTTAACATAATTACGCTTGCTTTTTACAAAACAACATAGTATATTTGCAATTTGAATCACTATCAGTCACTGTTTCTGTATTAAGTTACAAATCAAACACTTCCTATTTTCCATTCCCTATAAAACTATCCTTTATTAAAAAGACAAAAACACCCCTCCTGTGAAAACAGTATATCCCTTCTTAACAGGAACTATAGGGCGGGTATGATAAATATACTGGTAGGAGAGCCATACTCCAAAATGCTCTGTTACATTGTGCTTCAAGTCAAGAGCCATTGCCCAACGAGGATTTACAATGTTACTATCCAAGCGGTTATGCAGATAAGCGCTGGCGGTAAGTCGCCATTTCTCAGCAAAGCGAAAATGAAAACCTGAATAAAGCTGAGACTTGATACTTCTCTGTTGTTTCTCTCCCGTAAAAGAATGAGGCTCAGGAACGCCATTATAATTCCACTTCTCATATTCCCAAAAAGCCCCTACTCCTGTTGTCCAAGTAAGAAGCTCAGTATGTAAGATACGAAAACGGGACTGTAGCCCTCCGGCAAGCTTCAAGAGCAATCCTCTAGAGGGAGACCATACTGATTCAAAAAAGGGATATACTTCTGCCTGCTTATGGAACAAATAGCGATATTCCCCGTGTATATAACCATTATTCACATTGGTCTGTGAGCCGGACTGAATCATTTCCACCTGATTGATAAAGGTGATAGCCTTTTTCTTATTAATCAGGAAACTAATATTAGCATTATTTTTTAGCTGAAAGAAATTTTCTTTCTCCGTTTTAAAGTTGAATTCTGGAGCAATTGTTCCTTGTAAAATACGAGTGGTATCTATCACCGTAGCCATACTTTCCGTAAAGATAATTTGGCTTCTCCCCACCATTGAAAACAGAAGTAAAAATAAATAAAAAAATCGCTTCATTATTATAAGAATTTATATGTCTGCAAAAGTAAAAATCTTCCCTAAAGAATACAAATTTTTAACAAAAAAGCGACCTTATAGGAGATCGCCTTTTCATATAACATCATTGAATATTAGATGCTTTCACTTAGGTAAGACTTAAGCATCCATAAGTTTTTCTCTTGTTCTACAATCAAGTCACTTACCAAGGTATTGGTTCCTTCATCATTGATTTCGTCTGATAAGCTTAGTAATTCTCTCTCTAAAGGAAGCAAGGCTATAATACTATCTACAATCAAGCGAACAGCTTTATCATCATCAGAAACATTTTCCCCTACAGGAATAGTAGCGTGCTTTACATAGCTAGCTAGCGTATTGAAAGGAACACCTCCAAGTGTAAGGATACGTTCTGCTATCTGATCCACTTGTTCTTGAGCTGCATTATAAAGCTCTTCAAACTTTACGTGCAATTCAAAGAAACGCTTCCCTTTGATATTCCAGTGTACTCCACGAAGATTCTGATAGTAAGTTTGATAATTAGAAAGTAAAACGTTCAATGCTTCTATTTCTTTTTCTACTTTGGCTTTATCAAGCCCTAAACTATTAATACTCATAATTTTTAAACTTTAAGATTTCAACACTGCAAAGATATATCATTTCATTTAGTAAGCCTACTATTTTCTATCTTTTTTCTCTATTTGCAAATAGAAAAATTCAATATAAAATTTATTCACTATAGAAAAATGCTATGTCTTTGAATTATTCTTCTCTTAAAATAAAGCGGTAAAAGCAGCTGTAAATCCTAAGACAATACCAGGAGCATTGGCAAGAGCTATCGGATAGTCTCTTTCTTTCTTGAACAGTGCATAGATAAACCATAGCGTACAGTTAATTCCTGCTACCATTGGCTGAATCCAAGGACCTGTTGCATCGCCCAAAGTCGCTTTAATCTGGTCAATATAGGCTACATACATCCCCACAGCTGCCACTGTAGCAACCCAACCTAGAATCGTAATGAATTTTGAACTTTCGTTTGTATTTTCTCTCTTATCCATTTTATCAAGATTTATTATTCGAGGCAAAGGTATTACTTTTTTACTAGAAAACAAATATTTTTCTTGTTTTTTATGGCCTTTATCATTTTACATACAGAAATCCCTTTTTCAGCTGTTGTACTCCTTTGTAATAATAATATAGCAAATAGAAATAAGTACCCTGTGAGAGTCGACTGCCTTTTCCTACTACTCCATTAACATTTGAATAACCCCTAAAATATTCATCATTCTCCTGATAATGTTCCGATTCATACACCTTGAGTCCCATTTCATTATAAATTTGCAAATGAATAGGCTTGCCTTCATCTGTATGCACTACTTTGAAATAATTCTCTCCTCCTACCTCTGTAGAAACCCCGTTATAGACCTTTACTCCTTCTCTCTCGGGAGTAACCTCTGGCACAGGTTGGGGTTCCGGAATAGGATTTGGAGTTGGAGGTAAAGGCTTTGGCTCTGGAGTTGGGGTTGGAGTAGGCTCTGGAGTCGGTTCTGGTTCAGGCTTAGGAGTGATAGTAATTATTTGGGTATGGCTTACCTGATTTCCACAAGCATCGGTAGCTGTCCAACTATAAATAACCTTACTGAGCTTTCCTGCTGTCTTTTCTTCTTGTCGAGACGAAGTTACTTCTGCTGTTCCACAAGTATCTGTAGCGGTAAGAGTAGCCTGTACAGGAACTGCTTGTCCCTCCTCTATTGTCAAAGACTGAGGAAGGGTTCCTACAAATACAGGAGCTTCTTTATCCTCTACTTTTATCTCTTGAGTATAACTAATAGATGAAACACAGGTATCACTTACTGTAAATATACGTTCGAGAAGATAAGTATTTGCACAGCTTTTTCCCTTGATTTCTTCCTTATAAGTAATGCTAGGAGCACAGCCTCCCTTCACTGTAGGATAAACGACCGATGGCAAAGGTTGCCCACAAGAGAGCGTTATATTCTGTGGGGTAGTAACGAAAGTCAAAGGTTCTGGAGTCAGTTCAGGCTTAGGAGTAATAGTAATTATTTGGGTATGGTTTACCTGATTTCCACAAGCATCGGTAGCTGTCCAACTATAAATAACCTTACTGAGCTTTCCTGCTGTCTTTTCTTCTTGTCGAGACGAAGTTACTTCTGCCGTTCCACAACTATCTGTAGCGGTAAGAGTAGCCTGTACAGGAACTGCTTGCCCCTCCTCTATTGTCAAAGACTGAGGAAGGGTTCCTACAAATACAGGGGCTTCTTTATCTTCTACTTTTATCAGTTGTTGAAACTCAATCGCTCCACAGCTTCCCTTAGCGGAATAAGTTCGTAGAATGGTATAAGAGCCTGAACATTGTGATGGCAGCCTGACATCCTTATGAATTATAGGAACAGGTAAGCAACCTCCTTCCACTTGTAGCTCTGCCACTGCAGGGAATGGCTGTGAGCAAGATATGGTTATTTCTGCAGGAGGCAAAGAGCTTGGTACCCATCGTAATGGTTCCAAAGCAGGAGCGGCCTCCTCATCTATAGTAATGGTTTGTATATAGCGGTTTTGATTTCCTGAATGATCCTCTGCAAACCAAGCGTATTCTACCTTTATTTTCTTTCCCTTGGCATCATATATAGGTGTCTCGCTGGAATCTACTTTTACTATTCCCTCGCAGTTATCTGTAGCGGTAAGCGTCTGTCTGAAAGGAATTTCTGATTCACTTTTTACAGTCATACTCTTAGGGTAAGAGGAGAATTCTGGTTTTTGGGTATCCTTCTGAATAATGTATTGGGTATGCTTAACAGGGAGCGCATCTGGTGCATAGGCTGTCCAAGTTCGTGTAGTCCGATAAAAATTTGTATCTCCCTCGGCTGTTTCTTCTTGATAGTCTATCTGGATATGTTGGCTTCCTTGTGCTTGCAATTCTGCTTTAGGAGGAATAGCATTTGCACATTGTATATGTAGGTCTTTGGGGAGTTCTCCTACAAACTGTAATTGCTTAGTAATAGGCTCCTGTTCATAATACAAATATTGTTCAAAAGTAGCCTTATTCTTACACTTATCAGTAGCTACCCAACGACGTAGCAAGTAGGTTGTATGCTCCTCTTCTGTTGTGGTTATAGTAGTTTTTCTGTCCCCACAAGTACTTTTAGCTGTAACATTGGCTCTTTGAGGAATATTTTCTTTTTTAACCGTAATTACAGGTTCAGGCAGATTACTAAATGTAATATCGCCCGTACGAGTATCCAAATAAGGATATCTACTAACACTAGTAGCAAATGCAATATGGTCAATGACTTCTATTTTAAAATATCCTTTCACAAAAGCTCCACTTTTTACCTGAGGGAAGATAACTGTAGCTTGCCCACTATTAGGAATACCATCGGCTAAGATGTATGGGAAAGTATTTCCATCCTCATCTGAAAGAAGAATACGTACTTTACTTCCCTCTCCAAAGATTTTTTTATCCACATCCCAGCTTATAGAAACCTCTCCTCCACGAGTATATCTGGAATTGCCCTTAGGGGTAACACTTTTAATTCTGAAAGGTGTTCCTTCTATTACATTCACTTGGGTTTGATATACATCATAAAGCGGAGCGTGTAGCTTTCCATTCTTTATGCCTCCTTTTACGCCATCAGTTACCCCTAGCCAAAAGGTATATGTTCCTGTTTCCGACTCATTGGGGAATTTATAAGGAACAGGCTTCCATTCATTTGTTCGCTTATCGATGATATAAGGACGATAGAAAGTAATCTCATTATTGGCAGTAGGGCGATAAGAAGGGAATCGCGCTTTACCTTCTCCCCCTATATCTGCTTGGTGAACCATATAGGACAAAGCATCTCCGTCAGGGTCTTGTGCTTCTATCTTGAATTGAAAATAAGTGTTGGGGGGTAAAGTATAGCTCTTTTTGTACTTAGCACGATTGATAATAGGGGCTTTATTCTCTGTCGGAATCCCATAAGGAATATTTCGCTGAGGCAAACCTACCCTCTCAGTACGAGCTCTATCGGTGTAATAAGCAGGATTGAGGCTTGCTCTCTTACGGATAATATATAAAGACGGAAGAGAAAAATACGTTCCTTTGGGGTCATTGATATAACTCATTATGGAATTACCAAGATCAGGTTCTGTAAAAGTAGTTGCTGTATATCCACCTATGGTATAAGTATGAGGAGACGCCATTAGGTGCCCTAATTCGTGAAGAATAATATAGAATTCTGTATTGGCGATACAGCTTCCTTTGTAACGACCATAGAGTTCGCCTAAGAAAGCCAAGCCTCGATTGTCCTTGTATTTGGAGAAACCTATACCTACATCATAGTTAGCTTCTCCTATAAGGTTATTAATATCATTGGTGATACGACCCAATACGGTATTAACCCTAAGGTCATCATATAGTTCTTTTTCTTTAGTATCACGAATAAGACGGTCGTCATCAATAAGCTCAAACCGATAACCTAATTCCTGACCGCACACTTCATTAAGCCCAGCCTCTACCTGAGCCATAAAGTTCTTTATACGAGCTCTATCTTCTTGGAATACACTGTGGTAATAGCTATAATCAATCAGCATTGCTAATCGGAAGACCCTCATTACGTTGGTATTATAGAACAGACGGGAGTTTGTTTCTTCTTTATCTGCCAGTGCCACCCTTTGTAGAGTAGTTTTAGGTTGCAAAGAGGCTTCACAATCCCCATTTTCACACGTAGCACAGCTGATTTTAGTGTCTTCTGAGCTGATTTTTACCCTTCCATTTTCAGTGGAAATGAAATAAGTATGTCCTTTATGCCATATTTCGCCTGAAAGGAGTTGCTTATCCATAGAAATACTTCCTGCAAAGGTATCTTTATCATATGCCACAAAGGTACGAAATCCCTTTTTGGTAAATGTATTCTCTCGTTCATACCATTGGAGCGAGATACTTTCTCCATTAGGAGCCGATACGCTCCATTGGATAGGTGTTTTTTGAGAGAAAAGCGCAATAACATCATTTATTCCCTCTTGTGCTTTTACTAACGAAAAACTAACACATCCTAATAGAATTAGGTAATAACGAATGGTCTTCATTATTTATTAAAATTTAGCTTGTTAGATAAATTATGATTTAGGTATTATTTTACATACAAAAATCCCTTTTTCAGCTGTTGTACTCCCTTGTAATAATAATATAGCAAATAGAAATAAGTACCCTGTGAGAGTCGATTGCCTTTTGCTACTACTCCATTAACATTTGAATAACCCTTAAAATAGTCATCATTCTCCTGATATTGTTCCGATTCATACACCTTGAGTCCCATTTCATTATAAATTTGCAAATGAATAGGCTTGCCTTCATCTGTATGCACTACTTTGAAATAATTCTCTCCTCCTACCTCTGTAGAAACCCCGTTATAGACCTTTACTCCTTCTCTCTCGGGAGTAACCTCTGGCACAGGTTGGGGTTCCGGAATAGGATTTGGAGTTGGAGGTAAAGGCTTTGGCTCTGGAGTTGGGGTTGGAGTAGGCTCTGGAGTCGGTTCTGGTTCAGGCTTAGGAGTGATAGTAATTATTTGGGTATGGCTTACCTGATTTCCACAAGCATCGGTAGCTGTCCAACTATAAATAACCTTACTGAGCTTTCCTGCTGTCTTTTCTTCTTGTCGAGACGAAGTTACTTCTGCTGTTCCACAAGTATCTGTAGCGGTAAGAGTAGCCTGTACAGGAACTGCTTGTCCCTCCTCTATTGTCAAAGACTGAGGAAGGGTTCCTACAAATACAGGAGCTTCTTTATCCTCTACTTTTATCTCTTGAGTATAACTAATAGATGAAACACAGGTATCACTTACTGTAAATATACGTTCGAGAAGATAAGTATTTGCACAGCTTTTTCCCTTGATTTCTTCCTTATA
>CAJPPS010000037.1 GCA_905372595.1 uncultured Capnocytophaga sp.
ATATTATAAAATATAATAAAATAATTATAACATGAAATATTTTTTTAAAATTTCTTTTATGGCATTAGCCATTGGTCTTTTGGCCATAGGATGTAGTAAAAAAGGAGATGATGAAGTAACTCCTAATCCTAAGAACCCTTCTAATCCTACCAATCCTTCTAACCCCAGTAATCCTCCTGTAGCTTCCCCATTGAAGTTTACCCCTGAAAATCCCTCAGTAGAGGTGGAGAAAACAACTACAGTTAGCATAGTAGGGACTTGGAACACTACCGACAAGGTAAAAATAGACAATGAGGAAGTTGCTGCTCTACAGGGTGCAGTTCAGGACAACAAACTCACCCTCTTAGGTAAAAAAGTGGGAACGACCAAAGTACATATCCTCTCTGCTGACAACAAAGAAAGAGGAAGCTTTGAGCTTACTGTAAGCCCTAAACTTTTGCTCTCTTTCACCCCTGAAAAAGCCGTTGTAAAAGAAGGAGAAACCACTACAATTACTTTCAGTGGCGTATGGAATGCTACCGATAGAGTACAAATTGTCAATGGGGAAATAGCTCAACTACAAGGCAATGTAACTGATAACAAAATTACCCTTTTAGCCAAAAAAGCAGGGACTACCAAGGTAGAGATTTTCACTCAGGACAACCGCAGTCGAGGTAGTTTTGAAGTATCTGTGTATATCTTGGCTAGCACTCTTAAGCTACCTCATAAGAATCCCCTACCTCACTATAGGACAGATATTACCGATCGAGAAGAATACAAGCGCCTGATAGAAGAAAGACTTCTGGCTTATGAAAAGCTAATGGTCAAATTAGAGAATTTAGAAAAATACCCTCTTGATATATATCGTTATAATGACCAAAACAATTTATATCTCGAAGGAATAAGAATCTCCAGAGCTGCAAAACAATACTATAAGGAGAATAAAGATACTGCCAGTATCAGAGACCTAAAGAATACTTATGAGAATCTACACCAATATGGAGTTTGCTATGCAGAAGTAGAGATTATGGTTCGTATAGCTGAGCAATATCGCAAGAAATATCCTACCCATACCGAGATAGAGAATCTTATTAAGGAAAATTTCAATGGAGAATATGGCAACATAGATGGCCCTAATCTTACCAATTATCTCAATGACAATATGGTTACTACCTATAACAAAATTATTGATATTGTAAACACCTTATAATAAAGAAAAAATAAAGAGTGAAAAATGATTTTTCACTTTTCACTCTTTTGTCAATTTATATCCCACACCTTTAATGGTCTTGAGGTTAATACCCTCTATCTTCGATCTAATATTACGAATATGAACATCTAAAGTACGACTATGGGAAAGCTTCTTATCCCATATTGCTTGAGTAATTTCTTCCCGAGTGAATATTGTATTAGGCTTACTGGCAAGAAGAGAAAGTAGCTCAAATTCTTTCTTAGGAAGGAATATTTCCTTATCTTTTTGGATAACACTATATGTATCGGGGCGGATAGAAAAACTGTCAGATGAGGGAGGCGTAACTCTCTCTCGGGAACTCAGGCGAAGGAGGGCTTTTATCTTGTATAATAAAAGTTTGATTTTGGTGTCTTTATAGATAAAATCATCCGCACCAGCCTCAAAGCCTGCCAGAAGAGCATACTCCTGATGTGTCTCAGCTAGGAGAACAATAAGAGAGGGTGTTCCTAAGGTGCGAATCTGTTGGCATAACTCCACACCATCAGGATCTTCTAGAAAGATATTTATAAGAATCATATGAGGAGTTACTTTCTTTAGGATATTCAGGGCTTTTTTGCCTTCAGTTGCCGTTAGGGAGTCAATTCCTTCTCGAAAGAGATAATTCGAGGTAGCTTCTAACCATTGTGAATCACTATCTACTAGGAGGATGAGAGGTGCTTCTGTCGCCATTGTTCATAGAAATTAGGGTTATATAAGCAAAGGGTGCCTTCTTTCAAAGAAGTGAATACTTGTATGGTTTCTCCTGTACAAACTACTTCTCTCTGTTCATTATAGATAACATATTGGAATACTAACTTGGCGCTAAGAGTGTCCATATAGTTTGTTTCTACTTCGATAAGCTCTCCATAACGTACCATTTTTTTGTGTTCGCATAGGCTTTTGATAATGGGGGTTGCAAGTCCATTTTTCTCTATCTCTAGATAGGAAATTCCATATTTTCTCCCAAAAGCTTCTCTTCCTTCTTCAAAATACTTGATGTAGTTCCCGTGCCATACAATGCCCAGAGGATCTGTCTCACTGAATCGAACACGGATTTGGATACTTTCCTTTAGAGAAGTGGGTTTATATACTTCTTTTAGTTTTGCCATATAGGATAGAAATTATTATACAAGAAATAAAAAACAAACCGAGATAACCTATTTTTGGCAGTACAGAGAGGAAAGAGCCCTGTCGCAGGAGTACCTCATAGAAAGCCTGTAAAGCCCAATTCATAGGAGAAAGTTTAGCAATGGTTTGCATAAAGGGAGGCATTACGAAGATAGGAATCCATATACCTCCTATAGCAGCTAATATCACCGTGAGAGTGGCTCCTAAGGGGGCTGACTGCTCTTGAGTTCGGCAGAGTGTCCCTAAGAGAACTCCTATTCCTATAGCGGCTAATCCTGCTCCTAAAGCAATCAGTGATAAGACCTTTATATTTTCTCCTATTTCAAGAGGAGGAAGTCCTAAGTAGGGAAATATATACATTCCTATGGTGAGCATCATAAAGAACTGTAATAGGCTAATACACAAAAATACGAATACCTTAGCCAACAGGAGCTCTCCATAGGATAAAGGAGAAGTAGAAAGGCGGATATAAGTGCCCTGAGTTCTCTCCTTTACAATGTTGGTCGAAAGAGGAATAGTGATAAAAAAGATAGCAAAAAGAGTCCAAGCAGGTACATTGTGCTGTACCGAATTAGGAATCTGTGCCACAGATGTAGGATTAATCTCAGTAAAAGTAACAAGGCTTCCTCCTGTAGGGAAAGGAAGTTGCTTACCTTCACCTAACTCCTTCTCAAAGGCTGTGTATATAAATTGGTTCTCTACTTGGTACATCATCTTGTCAATATGAGTCTTGACCATTTCTTTGAAGGAAAGGGGTAAGGTAGGGTCAAAGTAGAGGTGTATTTCCTTGGTTTCAAAGGGTTTGATAGATTGTTCATCAGTAGTATCCTCCATAAAAGCGCTCAGTATTCTATCTACCTTTTGCTTCACTTCACTCTCCAAGTCTTCGGATAGGTCAGCAGGGAGCACAATTGCTATAGGGAATGTTCCTTCTCGCACTATTTTTTTTGCTTTTTTTTCATCAAGATTCCTGATGGCATCATCAGAAAAAATGGTGAAAAAACCGCTCTCTTCCATACTCTTACGTATGTGTTGGCTTATCGTTCCGTGATCATTATCTACCAAAATAATTGCTGTTTTCTGTTCGGTAATGTTACGAAAAGCACCGTCCTGTAATAGGGTAACGGTAATGACCAAGAGCAAAGGCATTATAAAAAGAATCAGAAGTCCTCCCCAGTCTCGGCTTATAAGGAGTATTTCTTTGCGAATAGAAGCTAGAAATCGGCTCATAGTATGGAATGTTGGGTGGTTAGCTGAATAAATACTTCTTCTAGATTTTGGGCTTGGTGTTGCTTAATGAGAGCCTCTGGAGTATCTTGACAGAGAATTACACCTTGGCTTAGAATAGCCACTTTATCACAAAAGTCCTGTGCTTCCTGCATATGGTGAGAAGTGTAGAGGACCGACATTCCTTGTGAGTTCAGCTCCTTTAAGTATTCTATAATGATGTTTTTGGACATAACATCTACTCCAACAGTGGGTTCGTCTAGGAAAAGGACTTCAGGGGTATGGAGGATTCCTGCGATAAGATTGATTCTACGCTTCATACCTCCAGAAAAATGTTTGATTTTCTTATCGGCAACCTCTAGAAGGGTAACTCTATCAAGGGCTTGTGTTATTTTTTGTTGGAGATTCTTCCCTCTTAGCCCATATAGGCTTCCGAAGTAAGAAAGATTCTCTCTTGCTGTTAGGGTAGGGTAGAGGGCATATTCTTGGGGAACGACACCTATTTTATGAAAAATCTCTTTGGATTGCCTAGGAAATGATAGATTAGAGATAGAAAAATCACCAGAAGTAGGCTTTATACTACCCATTAGAATAGACATCAAGGTTGTTTTTCCAGCTCCATTAGTGCCTAATATTCCGAAAATATCTCCTTTTTCTACAGAAAACGAGATATCTTTCAGAGCAAAATCCTCAGAAGAACGATATTTCTTATAAAGATGAGAAATATGAATGGCTTTTTCTGTCATTTGAAAGGATTTTTTAATTCTTCTATGGAGATTCCAAAAAGAGAAGCATATTTCTGAAGTGTTTTCTCAGATAACTTTTTGAATACTTGTGGTTTTTTGTGTCTTTTGATGAGCCATTGCCATCGGTTCATATAGCTGGCTAAGGTAGCCCAATCCATACGAGTACGTAGCATATAATAGGGGATGGGACTTTGCTTTCCAGCTAGGATAAGTTCTTTTGTTTCCAGAAGCTGTTCTTCCAGTAGGCTGATGGAGGCTTGTATAGCAATATCCTTTACTTCCCATCCTTCACTAAGGGAAGTGGTATAATTTCCTTCATTATCAGTTACATAATAGACTTCTTGGAGTTCTCCTAAGGCACCTTTATCGTGAGGGACTTCGTTCTCTTTCATTGAATAATCTCTTTGATAAACAAATTCATTTGTGCTTCTGCTAACAATGAATTCTGATAATATACAGAAGCTTCCATTGCACAGAGGCTATACTGCTCGTCATCAAACCTTGATAAGAGCTTAGCACGGGTACATATGGCTTGTGATGCAAGGGGTAATTCATATATATCAGCTCTTTTTATAGCACTGATATAACCTATAACATTTTTAGAAACATCATTGATTCCAAAGAAAAATTGCCCTACAATAGCAGAACAGGTTTGTGCCATATTTTCAATTAAGCCAGCTTCCGTAAGGTGTCCTTTTTCAAGAAAAATACTATTTTCCTTAATGAAAAATTCAGTAACAACACTTGTATCATCTATAGCCGTGATTGTATCCACCATTAGCATAGGAGGACGATGAGGAAGATATTTGCCAATAGAAATATTCATATACTAATACTGTTCTAATACTTGGATACGTTTGTTGATAGGAGGATGGGTAGCGAAAAGAGCAAGAAATCCTTCTGCTTTATAGTCAATAAAGAGTTCTTTTACTTCATCGTTCTTGATTTCTTTGATGGTAGAGTGTCCTGAAATCTTCTTTAGAGCGCTTGCTAGAGCCAATGAATTTCGAGTGAGCTCCACGGCACCTGCATCTGCCATATATTCACGAGAGCGAGAAAGTGCCAGCTTAAAAAGAATTGAAAGTAAATAAATTGCCCCTACCACCAGCAGGATGATAAGAAGTACAGCTCCGCCTCCTCCTTTGTCATTCTTACGATTCCTTGAAGAAAATCCTCCTCTTACCAACATTCGTAAGGTAATATCAGCAAGAGTGGCGAAAATTCCTACAAAGACAATAGTTACAATCAGTAAGCGGACATCACGATTGCGAATATGGGTGAGCTCGTGTGCAATCACTCCTTCTAATTCTTCATCATTAAGAGTATTGATAATACCTCGTGTGAGTGTAACGGCAAAAGTCTTCTCATTAATTCCAGAGGCAAAAGCATTCAAGGCGTCACTTTCTATGATATAGAGCTTAGGCATTGTCATTCCTACAGATATACACAGGTTTTCGGTCAGGTTATACACCCGCATATTTTCTCTTCTTTCCAATGGTTGTGATTGGGTAGCCATCTGAATCATCTGAGTATGGAAAAAATAGGAAATAAAAAACCATATAGTTACCCCTATGATAACAATAGGAATGATAGAAAGGAACTGGGCATTGGTTGTTTGTATTTCTTGTTCTGAGAGTATATATAATACCACATATACCCCTACTAATATGAGTAAGGGGAAAGCCAATAGAAACAGTATAGACTTGGTATTGTTTCTTATAATTTGTTGTCGTATCCCGAGGTATTGCATATTATCCGAATGAATTTCTATTATATAAGACTTCAAACCTACTATAGGCTTGCAAATCTGTAAAATGTCGAGAATAGAGCTCTGTTACTTTCTCATTATCCTCTCTAAGCTGATGGGTAACCTCCACCACTTGTAAGAAAGTGGTTTGGAGCATTTCTCCATAGATATTCTTATAGGTTCCCTCACAGGATTTGCTATATTGTTGAGCAATTTCTCTAGCAGAGCCTTCGGAGACTTCCTCTATAGAAAGAATTGTCTCATCATAGGTTTTTGTTCCTGTATGGAGGTTTTCTGTTTGTAAGAGAACAAGAGCTATATATTTAGACATTTTATTCATTCTTAAAAAGAAATCTCAGGAGCTTTATCCAACTGCTTACGTTGTTCAGTTCCTAAATCAAAGAATGGCTGGGGTGTCATATGTTTAAAACCAGCTACAATATTGGTAGGGATAGACTGTATAGCGGTATTCAGTTCCTTAGTGGTGGAGTTGAAATAACGACGTACAGAAGCCAATTTGTTCTCAATATCAGCTATTTCCTGTTGTAGGTGCATAAAGTTGGTATTGGCTTTGAGTTCGGGATATGCCTCTACTTGTACGTTGAAGGCACTCATTGCTGAGGAAAGCTCCTTTTCTGCCTCTATTTTGTCATTTACTCCTGTTGCACTAAGGGCTCGGGAACGTGCTTGGGTGATTTTGGTAAGCACTTCTGATTCGTGATTCATATATCCCTTCACAGCCGCTACCAGCTGAGGGATCAGGTCGTGGCGTTGCTTAAGCTGTACATCTATATCAGCGAAGGCATTTTCTCGGTTATTGGCAAGAGCCACGAGTTTGTTGTTGGCACTGATATACCAAAATACAATAATTGCCACGATAGCAAGGGCGATAATTAATCCAGTCATATGATAAATATTAATAGTTTCTTAAATATATAATAGTATATAATTAGCTAAGTAGCTGGTAAGCCATAAAGGCAGAAAGATAGGCAAAACCTGTCATAAAGAGCCATTGAATAATTGCCCACTTCCAGCTATTGGTTTCCTTACGAACAATAGCAAAAGTACTAATACATTGCATAGCCAAGGCAAAGAATAGCAAAATAGAGACTCCTGTTGCAAGGTTGAACATAGGGGTGCCATCAGGACGAATTTCCTCCTTAAGGCGTGTAATCACAGTGCGTTGCTCAGCTTCTCCTTCCTCTACATCTACATCGCCTAAGCTATAGATAGTTGCCAAAGTACTTACAAAAGTCTCTCGTGCAGCAAAAGAACCTAATACCGCAATACTTATCTTCCAGTCATAACCTAAAGGACGAAATACAGGTTCTACCCATTTGCCCATATTCCCCAAGAGAGAATTTTCTGTACGATAACTCATTAGGTATTTTTCCTTTTCACTTTCTCCCCAGCTATTCTTAATCGCTAATGCTTCTGTATGAGCTTCCGCATTATTATATTTTTCTCCTATACCGTGTGTTTGCAAGAACCAAATAAGCACGGTTATAAAGAAGATAATCTTCCCTGCATTGACTACAAAAGCCTTTGATTTCTCATATACAGTCAGTAGCACATTTCGTGCCAAAGGTACTTTGTAGGTAGGCATTTCTACAATAAAGTAAGACTTGAAAGAATGCTTTAGAACTAAGAATTTATTGAGAATCCAAGCAGAAAATATAGCCATAAATACTCCTAATATATAGAGTGCGAATAGTGCAACTGCTTGATTGTCAAAAATAAAATAATTTCCCTCAGGGATTACTAGCTTAATCATAATGAGGTAAATAGGAAGCCTCGCTGAGCAGGTAATAAAGGGAGTAACTAAAATGGCAATAAGGCGTTCACGCCAGCTTTCGATTGTACGAGTTGCCATTATGGCAGGAATGGCACAGGCAGCTCCTGAAATAAGAGGAATAGTTCCTTTTCCATTAAGCCCAAAGGGGCGCATAATTCTATCCATTAGGAAGACTACCCTACTCATATAGCCACTTTCCTCCAATAGGGAAATAAAAAAGAAAAGCAGGGCAATCTGAGGTACGAAAGATACTACTGCACTAAGTCCAGGGATTACCCCATCTACTAGAAGAGAGGTTAAAGAGCCTTCAGGAAGTGCTTCCGATAGGCTCTCCCCAATCCAACCTAACCCTGCTTCTATCCAGCCTTTGGGGTACTCACTTACATAGAAAATCATCTGGAAAATGAGCAATAATATTCCCATAAAGATAAGATATCCCCACACTTTATGTAAAAGTATCTTATCCAATAATGCTCGTGTGCCTACTGAATTTACCTTATAATTATTCTTTAAGGCATTATTGATAATCTGATAGCGGAGAATTGTTTCTCTCTGTTGCATTCGCTTAATTTCAGCCTCAGTTTTGATGTTTTCTTTTTCGATTTCTACTTTACGTAGGCTACCAACGACTTCAAAGTTCTGAGAAATTACCATCCAGAGCTTGCTAAGTTCCTCTTTGGGAAATTTTTCCTTCAAAGATTGGAAATAGGTAGGGTCAATACGACTAAGGTCTATCAGAGGCTCTAGAGATAGTTTTTTATAGTTGATAATAAGTTCTTTAAGCTGTTCTAAGCCTGTTTTCTGCCGTGTACTGATAAGAGCGATACGTGTATGAAGAGAGGCTTCCAAAGCAGGAATATCTATAGAGATGCCCCTAGGCTTCATCCTATCAGCCATATTGATAGCAAGAATCGTAGGTATTCCGAAATCCTTAATTTGAGTAAAAAGATATAGATTTTGCTTAAGGTTCTCTACATCGGCAACGACTACCACCACATCGGGAAAGTCAATATCATCTCTGTCCAAAAGGCAACTTACAGCCACCTTCTCATCCATAGAGTTAGGATTGGTACTATAAGTTCCTGGCAGGTCATAGATACGAGCGTTAATTATTTGAGAAAGCTTACAGAAACCGACTTTCTTATCAACAGTAACACCAGGGTAGTTCCCTACGTGTTGGTTCATCCCTGTAAGAATATTGAAAATAGAGGATTTACCTACATTAGGGTTTCCAATGAGAGCTACTTTTATTTCATTCTTACTCATCTGAATGTTCTTTAGTAAATTCTACTTCAATATATTGTGCCATTTCCTTACGAATAGCTAAGTGGGTGTCATTAATAACCAGATAAAAGGGGTCTCCCAGAGGAGCAACTTCTATAAGTTCTATTTCATTGCCTGGTAAGCACCCCAACTCCAAGAGCTTGATAGGAAGCATCTCAGTATGAATATCCTTGATAAGATATCTCACCCCTCGTTTCATTTCATTGACCGTAAGCGTCATTTTTATTTATACTTATTTTAAGCGACAAAAATACTATT
>CAJPPS010000038.1 GCA_905372595.1 uncultured Capnocytophaga sp.
GAGTTAAATATCTTGTATGTATTTTTTTATATCCAAAAAAAATCATATCTTTGTGAAAGAAATATAAAATTATTATTGTTATGGAAAATACAGCAAAGCTTATTTTTGAAGGGAAGGAATATGAATTCCCTGTTGTAGTTGGAACGGAAAACGAGAAAGCTATAAACATTGAAAAACTACGTGCGCTTACAGGGCTCATTACTTTGGATTCAGGGTATAAGAATACAGGAGCTTGTAAGAGTGCGATTACTTTCTTGGACGGAGAAAAAGGGATTCTCCGCTATCGTGGATATAATATAGAGGAATTGGCAGCTAAAGCAGAGTTTTTGGAAGTGGCTTATTTGCTTATCTTTGGAGAGCTCCCTACAGCAGAGCAATATGATGACTTCAAGCGTACTATTCACAAATATACTTTAGTGCATGAGGAAATGAGACAAATCCTTAATGGATTCCCTAAAGCGGCACATCCTATGGGGGTACTCTCTGCAGCTACTAGTGCTTTGACCGCTTTTAATCCAATTCCTGTAAATGTACATTGTGAAAAGGATGTCTATCAGGCAGTTTGTAAGGCAATTGCCAAGGTAACTATTATTGCCACTTGGGTATATCGTAGGCGAGAAGGACTTCCTTTGAACTATTATAATAATGATTTGGGTTATATAGAGAATCTTCTGCAGCTGTTCTTCTCTATTCCTACAGAGAAATATCATATTAATCCCACAGTGGTAAGTGCTCTGAACAAATTGCTTATCTTGCATGGTGACCACGAACAGAACTGTTCTACTTCTACTGTGCGCTTAGTAGGTTCTTCTGAGGCGGGGCTTTTCGCAAGTATCTCTTCTGGGGTATCTGCACTCTGGGGAAGGTTACATGGTGGCGCTAACCAAGCTGTTATTGAAATGCTTGATGAAATCCACGCAGATGGAGGCGATGTAGATAAATTTATCAATAAAGCAAAAGATAAAAATGATCCTTTCCGCCTAATGGGATTCGGACACCGTGTGTATAAGAATTTTGATCCTCGTGCTAAGATCATTAAAGCCGCTGCTGATGATGTACTCAATGCCTTAGGAATAGATGAACCTATCTTTGCTATAGCTAAGCATCTTGAAAAGGTCGCTTTGGAGGATGAATACTTCAAATCACGTAACTTATATCCCAATGTAGATTTCTATTCAGGAATTATCTATAAGGCTTTAGGAATGCACTTGGAAATGTTCACAGTACTCTTTGCTATTGGTCGTCTGCCAGGTTGGATTGCTCAATGGAAAGAAATGCGCCAAGGAGGAGAGCCTATTGGTCGTCCTCGTCAGATATATGTAGGAGCTAATGAAAGACCTTTTGTCCCTCTAGAAAAAAGATAAGCCTTATGAAAGATATCATCTATACCAAAACAGACGAAGCTCCTTTATTGGCTACATATTCATTATTTCCTATTATTAAGCGTTTTTGTGCTTCCTCTCAGGTGCATTTCCAGCTAAAAGATATTTCCTTAGCTGGGCGTATACTTGCTACTTTTCCTGAGTTACTCTCTGCTGAACAGCGTGTAGAGGATGCACTGGCTCAGCTAGGAGAATTGGCAACTAAGCCTCAGGCGAATATTATAAAATTACCCAATATCAGTGCTTCAACACCTCAGCTAAAGGCTGCGATTGCGGAATTACAAGCACAGGGCTATCCCTTACCTGACTACCCTGAGACTCCTGTCTCAGAGGAAGAAAAGCAGATTAAGGCTCGCTATGATAAGGTCAAGGGAAGTGCGGTGAATCCCGTCCTCAGAGAAGGAAATTCTGACCGAAGAGCTCCTAAATCTGTAAAGAATTATGCTAAGAAAAATCCTCATAAAATGGGAGCTTGGAATAAGGATTCTAAGACAATGGTAGCTACAATGCAAGCGGGTGATTTCTATCATAATGAAAAATCAGTAACACTCAATAAGCCCACCACAGTACGTATTGAATTGGTTACTCAAGATAATCACAGACATATCCTTAAAGAGGGGCTTTCCTTACAAAAAGGAGAGATTATAGATGCAACTCTGATGAGCAAAAATGCCTTGCTAGCTTTCTATAGGGAACAATTTGCAAAAGCAAAAGAACTCGGAGTATTACTCTCTTTGCACCTGAAAGCAACGATGATGAAAGTGTCAGACCCTATTCTCTTTGGGTATGCTGTAGAGACTTTTTTCCAGAGCTTTTTTGAGAAATATGCGGAAGATTTCAGAAAGCTAGAAGTGAATCCTCGTAATGGCTTCTCGGATGTCTTGGCTAAGATAACTTCATTACCTACAGAAAAGCAGGAGGCAATTGCTAAAGATATAGCTCTCGCATTAGAGGAAGCTCCAGCTGTAGCAATGGTCAATTCAGAGAAAGGGATTACCAATCTGCACTATCCTAATGATGTAATTGTAGATGCTTCAATGCCTGCAATGATTCGTAATTCAGGAAAAATGTGGGATGCTCAGGGGGAACTTCAGGATACCTTAGCGGTTCTTCCAGATAGTAGTTATGCACGTATCTATCAGGTAGTGATTGATTTCTGTAAAGAAAATGGAGCTTTCGACCCTGCCACAATGGGTTCTGTTTCCAATGTTGGACTAATGGCACAGAAAGCCGAAGAGTATGGTTCTCACGATAAAACTTTTGAAATCCCTTATAAGGGAGTGATACAGGTCGTAGGGGATACAGGAGAAATATACCTCTCTCATTCAGTAGAAGAAGGTGATATATGGAGAATGTGTCAGGTGAAAGATGCTCCTATACAGGATTGGGTAAAGCTAGCGGTAACTCGTGCCAAAGCTACTCATACACCTGCTATTTTTTGGTTAGATATTCATCGGGCCCACGATAGAGAACTGATAAAAAAAGTAGAACAATATCTTAAGCAATATGATATCAAGGATTTGGATATTCGTATTCTAACACCTGAGGAAGCTATATTATTCTCTTTAGAACGTGCAAAAAAAGGAGAAGATACGATTTCGGTAACAGGAAATGTGCTTCGAGATTATCTAACAGACCTATTTCCAATCCTTGAATTAGGTACCAGTGCAAAAGTTCTTTCTATTGTTCCTCTGATGAATGGAGGAGGCCTCTTCGAGACGGGAGCAGGAGGATCAGCACCTAAATTAGCTGAACAGCTTTTTACTGAAAATCACCTCCGCTGGGATTCCTTAGGAGAATTTTTAGCCTTGGGCGCTTCCTTGGAGCACTATGCTAATATCTATCAAGATGCGAAAGCTCTAGTTCTAGCACAAACCCTTGATCAAGCCATAGGAGAGCTTTTAGAAAATAATAAATCGCCTAAGCCTAAAGTAGGAGAATTGGATAACAGGGGTAGCCATTTTTATCTAGCTCTCTATTGGGCAGAAGCCTTGGCAGGACAAGCACAGGACAATACTTTAGCAACCGAATTCAAGCCTATTGCCCAAGCTCTCAAGCAGAATGAAGCACAAATCATTGAGGAATTACTCCTTGTACAAGGGCAAAAAGTAGATTTGCAAGGGTATTATCACCCTGATGACCAGAAGGCTTATCAGGTAATGCAAGCTAGCAAAACATTTAAAAATATTTTAGGAATATAAAACGATTATCAACAACAACTTAAAACTAATTGAGAATGGCTTTTGATATTCAAATGATCAAAAAGGTATATGAGCATATGCCTGAAAGGGTCAATAAAGCCCGTGAAATACTGGGCAGACCTCTAACACTTACAGAAAAAATCCTCTATGCTCACCTATGGGAGGAGCTCCCTTCGCAGGCTTTTGTCCGTGGAAAGGATTATGTAGATTTTGCTCCTGACCGTATTGCTTGTCAGGATGCCACAGCACAGATGGCACTCCTTCAGTTTATGCACGCAGGAAAGTCCAAGGTAGCAGTACCTACTACAGTGCATTGTGACCACCTTATACAAGCGAAAGTGGGAGCAGAAACAGACTTGAAGGTAGCGACCGAGCAATCCAAAGAAGTATTTGATTTTTTAGCCTCTGTATCTAATAAATATGGAATTGGTTTCTGGAAACCAGGAGCAGGAATTATTCACCAGATTGTATTGGAGAACTATGCTTTCCCTGGGGGAATGATGATAGGGACAGACTCACATACTGTGAATGCAGGAGGCTTGGGAATGCTTGCCATAGGAGTAGGGGGAGCAGATGCTGTAGATGTAATGGCAGGAATGGCTTGGGAACTCAAATTTCCTAAACTCATAGGAGTTAAGCTCACAGGAAAGCTTAGCGGATGGACGGCTCCTAAAGATGTAATCCTTAGGGTTGCTGATATCCTTACTGTAAAAGGAGGTACTGGAGCTATCGTAGAATACTTTGGAGAAGGAGCCCAGTCTCTATCTTGTACAGGAAAGGGAACCATTTGTAATATGGGGGCAGAAATTGGAGCTACAACCTCTACTTTTGGTTATGATGAATCTATGCGTCGCTATCTTAGAGCAACAGGTAGGGAAGATGTAGTAACAGCTGCTGATGCGGTTGCTGAATATCTTACTGCAGACCCAGAAGTATATGCACAACCTGAAAAATATTTTGACCAACTCATAGAGATCAACTTGTCAGAATTAGAGCCTTATATTAATGGACCTTTCACTCCTGACCGAGGAACTCCAGTAAGTAAAATGAAAGAAGTCGCTCGTGAGAATGATTGGCCTCTCAAGGTAGAATGGGGACTTATAGGTTCTTGTACCAACTCCTCTTATGAGGATTTGAGCCGTGCTGTATCAGTAGTTAAGCAAGCGGTGGAAATGGGTGTAACCCCTAAGGCGGCTTTTGGGATTAACCCCGGTTCAGAACAAATTCGCTATACTATTGAGCGAGATGGTATTATGGAGGTATTTGAGCAGTTGAATACTAAAATTTTCACCAATGCCTGTGGACCTTGTATCGGACAATGGGACAGAGAAGGAGCTGAAAAACAGGAGAAAAATACAATTATACACTCCTTTAACAGAAACTTTTCTAAGCGAGCCGATGGGAACCCTAATACCCACGCTTTTGTAACCTCTCCTGAAATAGTTGCAGCCTTAGCAATTGCAGGACGGCTAGATTTTAACCCTATTACAGATACGCTAATCAATGATAAGGGCGAAGAAGTAAAATTCAAGCCCCCTTATGGAGAAGAACTTCCAACCAAAGGTTTTGCTGTAGATGACCCAGGTTATCAAGCTCCTGCTAAGGATGGAAGTGGAGTAGAGGTAGTGGTTTCTCCTACTTCCAATCGCTTACAACTCTTGGCACCATTCACTCCTTGGGATGGGAAGAATATTACAGGAGCTAAGCTATTGATTAAGGCACAAGGAAAATGTACAACAGACCATATTTCAATGGCAGGACCTTGGCTGAGATTCCGAGGACATTTGGATAATATTTCTAATAATATGCTTATCGGGGCAGTAAATGCTTTCAATGGCAAAACCAATGAGGTAAAGAACTTCCTTACAGGAACCTATGACGAAGTTCCTAAAGTACAACGGGCTTATAAAGCACAAGGGATTCCTTCTATAGTAGTAGGAGATCAAAACTATGGAGAAGGTTCTTCACGAGAACACGCAGCTATGGAACCTCGACACTTGGGTGTGAGAGCTGTTTTGGTGAAATCTTTTGCTCGTATTCACGAAACTAACCTTAAGAAACAAGGAATGCTCGCTCTTACCTTTGCCAATGAAGCAGATTATGATAAGATTCAGGAAGATGATACAATTAATTTCCTTGATCTTACAGAATTTGCCCCAGGGAAACCACTTCATTTAGAGTTTGTTCATAAGGACGGTAGTAAGGATGTTATTGTTTGTAATCATACCTATAATGCTTCCCAGATAGAGTGGTTTAAGGCAGGAAGTGCGCTAAACCTTATTGCTAGTAATAAATAGAATGATAATTTCATAATAGATAATGGGTAGGAAGTTTTACTTCCTACCTGTTATTTTTACTTTTAAAGTTCTTTTTTTCGGAAATTTAATGTATCTTTGCATTTGAATATGATGGTAGTAAGTAGTACAAATGCTCTTTATTATTTATTGCCTATTTTACCTATTACCTAGAAAATGAGTATCAAAGAATTATTACAGAAAGGGAATGCCTCTCAAGAGGTTACCCTCAAAGGGTGGGTACGTACCTTCCGCAGCAATCGATTTATAGCTCTTAATGATGGTTCTACGCTAGCAAACCTACAAGTAGTGGTGGATTTCGAACATACTCCTGAGGAGACACTTAAGCGCATTACCACAGGAGCGGCTATTGAAGTAAAAGGACAAGTGGTAGAGAGCCAAGGAAAAGGGCAAAATATTGAATTACAAGCCTCTGAGGTGATTATTCTTGGAGACTGTAATCCCGACGAATATCCTATCCAGCCTAAGAAACATTCATTAGAGTTTCTTCGAGAGCAAGCACATTTACGTGTTCGCACCAATGCCTTTGGAGCGATTATGCGTGTGCGCTCTACGTTATCCTATGCAGTACATAAATATTTCCAAGATAATGGCTTCTTCTATGTAAATACACCTATCATTACCGGAAGTGATGCTGAGGGAGCCGGAGAGATGTTCCGTGTAACAACTTTGGATCCTAAAAATCCGCCTCTTACCGAGACAGGTGAAGTGGATTACAAAAAGGACTTCTTTGGGCGTGAAACCAATCTTACAGTGTCAGGACAGCTTGAAGGAGAGACTTTCGCAATGTCATTGGGAAAAATATACACCTTTGGGCCTACTTTTCGTGCAGAAAATTCTAATACTTCTCGCCATTTAGCAGAATTCTGGATGATAGAACCTGAAATAGCGTTCTATGACCTGATTGATAATATGAATCTGGCAGAAGATTTTATCAAATATGTACTGCGTTACACCTTGGAGGCACGTCGTGAGGATATTGAATTCCTTAACCAACGCTTTTTGGAGGAAGAAAAGACTAAGCCACAAGCCGAACGCAGTGAAATGTCACTAATAGAAAAGTTAGAGTTTGTCATCCATAATGACTTCAAGCGTGTGAGCTATACTGAGGCGGTAGAAATTCTTAAGAACTGTAATCATAACAAAAAGAAAAAATTCCAATATCTGATAGATGAGTGGGGAGTAGATTTGCAAAGCGAACACGAGCGTTATTTAGTAGAAAAACATTTTGGCTGTCCAGTAATTCTTTATGATTATCCAGCTAAAATTAAGGCGTTCTATATGCGATTGAATGAAGATGGGAAAACAGTTCGTGCGATGGACATTCTCTTCCCTGGAATAGGAGAGATTGTAGGAGGCTCTCAGCGTGAAGAACGTTATGATGTCCTCAAGCAAAAAATAGCCGATTTGGGTATGGATGAGCAAACCCTTTGGTGGTACTTGGAGTTACGCAAGTTTGGTACAGCAGTGCATAGTGGTTTTGGCTTAGGATTCGAGCGGTTGGTACTCTTCACTACAGGAATGACCAATATCCGTGATGTAATTCCTTATCCTCGTACGCCACAGAGTGCGGAATTCTAGAAAATTGTTGTTTAAAACTAAAAAAGCTGTCCCAAAAGACAGCTTTTTCTGTTATAAAGATTAAATTCAACAAGATTATTTCTTTTTCTTAGCAGAAGCTTCTGCTTTAGCAGCGTCTTGAGCCGCTTTAAGCGCAGCACGAGATACACGTACTTGGCATACAACAGTGTTCTCAGGGTGCAAAATCTTATATTTGTCTTGTTCCAAACGAGTGATATAGAAACGATTTCCCATTTCCATCCAAGAAATATCTACAGGAACAAAATCAGGAAGGTTGTCAGGAAGAGCTTTTACTTTAAGCTTACGGTTTACGATGCGTAAAGTACCCCCTGCCATCACTCCAGGAGCTGTTCCTACGATTTGGATAGGTACTGCTACAGTGATTTCTTTATCTTTGTGTAGTTCATAGAAATCAACGTGAATAATTTGGTCAGTTACAGGGTCAAACTGAATATCCTGAAGGATAGCTGTATAGCTCTTTCCTCCTAATTCAATCGTTGCAGTATATACATTAGGAGTATATACCAATTTTTTGAATGCTAAGGCATCAGCTGAAAAGTGAATGGTATTTTCTCCTCCGTATAGTACGCAAGGAACCTTTCCAGCATTACGTAAGGCTTTGCTTGCTGCTTTACCCACGCTTTCTCTTTGAGATCCTACGATTGTAATTGATTGCATAAAAATATATTTATTAAGAATTTACATTAAAAATTTGTTGCTAATAGAAGCGTGTTCGTGTACTGAACGCATCACATCCGCAAATAGCTTCGCACAACTTAATACGTGTATTTTTGAAGTAAGGTTATGGTGCGGAATAGAATCCGTAACTATAAGCTCTTCCATAGGAGAGTTCTCTATTTTCTCAAGGGCGTTGCCACTCAGTAGGGCGTGTGTACATACAGCTCGCACACTTACTGCGCCTTTTTCTTTCATTATTTCAGAGGCTTTCACCAATGTTCCTGCTGTATCTACCATATCATCTACAAGGATGATATTTTTACCCTCTACCTCCCCGATGAGTTCCATTTTCTCTATCACATTGGCTTTTTTGCGTTGTTTGTAGCAAATAACCACATCCGAATTAAGGAACTTAGCATAGGAGTGTGCTCTTTTGGATCCTCCCATATCTGGAGAAGCAATACATAAGTTTTCTAGGTTCAAGCTCTTTATGTAAGGAACAAAAATGGTAGAGGCATATAGGTGATCTACAGGAATTTCAAAAAATCCTTGGATCTGATCCGCGTGTAAGTCCATCGTAATAACGCGAGTAGCTCCAGCAGTTTCCAATAGGTTGGCTACTAGCTTCGCTGCAATAGGCACACGAGGCTTGTCCTTGCGGTCTTGACGAGCCCAGCCAAAGTAAGGTATCACAGCTGTAATATGCTTGGCAGAGGCACGCTTGGCAGCATCTATCATTAGTAACATCTCCATTAAGTTTTCAGAAGAGGGCTGAGTAGAACCAATCAGAAAAACACGAGCGCCTCGCACTGACTCCTCAAAAGAAGGTTGAAATTCGCCATCACTGAAGTGAGAAAAAATAATTTTCCCTAACTCAATACCGTATTCCTGAGCAATTTTGCTCGCCAATGCTTCACTCTGTGTACAAGCAAAGATCTTGACGGCTGGCATAGAATATTCCATAAATCAAGTAGTTATAAGTATAATTAGATTCTTTTTTATAAGTGTGTATAAGTGTTTTCTGCGGTGGCAAAGATAGCAATTAAAAATGATTTCTAAAAAAAAATTATTCTTTTTTTGTAAATTAAAAATTTTATTGTACTTTTGCACCAGAATTCATAACAATAATTGCCTGAGTGGCGGAATTGGTAGACGCGCACGACTCAA
>CAJPPS010000039.1 GCA_905372595.1 uncultured Capnocytophaga sp.
ACCAGCTCCCTTAGAATCCTCCAGGGTGGGAACACAGCAAAGGTATAAGGTTGTAGCGGTGCGATGTAGGTAGCTTGCCTTTTTTTATTTTATATACTCCATTAACTATAATAGATTAAGAAATGACAGAACAACAAATTCTAAAGAAAATAGATAAATTAAATGAGGATGACCATATTCAAGCAGTGGTTGATTTTATAGAAAAATTACCTCATAAAGATAAAACTACAGAAGTACTCAGTGAATTAGGACGTGCTTATAATAATCTCTATTGGCAAAAGCCTTCAGAAGCTAATGAAAAGTATTTGAAAAAAGCAGTAGAAGTGTTCAAATACCTTGAAGAAGAAATAGGAGATACTGAAAGCTGGAATTATAGGATTGGTTATTCCTATTTTTACTTGAATAATATAGAAGAATCTAAAAAACACTTGGAAAAATCTTCTGCTGTTCCAGGAGCTCAGGAATTATTACACTATATAACTATTGCTCAAAATAAAGGGATAACTCTTAGAGATGCCGTCAAAGGAGGAGTAGGAGAAGTAGAATATATACTAGAAGATTTTTTGGTAGCTATCCAGAAATATGCCCCTCAGATGGAACATTATTTAGGGCAACCTGCTACAGAGCAAGAATTGGCCTCTTTTGAAGAACATTTAGGATATTCTCTTCCAGAGACATTTAAGCAACTTCATAGAACATTCAGTGGTCAGTCTCAGAAAAAACCTTTCTTTGGAGTAGGACAGAGATTCGTCGCACTTGATGAAATTGAGGAGATTCAACGACGAATGCTGAACTTTGTCGTTGAAAATTATGGTGAAAATTGGCAGGAGACTCATATTCCAGAGGATGTTTTTGAGGAAGAAGGTTACATAAAAAATCAGCTTTTCAGTTACAAATGGGTACCTTTTATGGTGCAAGAAGTAGATGGAGAACCTAATAGTTATCTTTGTTTTGATTTTGATAATGATCAAGAAGGAGAATATGGTCAGCTTATAGGAATAACGCCAGATAAAGAGCTTGAGTATTATGAGCTTTCATTTATATTTCCAGGACTTTTCCATTGGTTATCAGCAACTAATGAAGGGCTAGAGACAGGGAGAATGCTTTATTCAGAAGAGTTGGATGCTATTGAATTTCTAAATAGGAACACCTCAGAAACGGCTTTTTACGAAGAAGATGAACGGGAAGCATTGGAGAAATATATAAAAGAAAATTTTGGTGATTTTGAGGAAGTCTTTCACGAGCTAGTTTCTCCAGATATTCATTGTGATATATATGTTGTCAAGCCTACACCAGAACGCAATTATTATACTTTGGTTACAGGAGGAATGGGAGCTTATGCGATGAATGTTCCAGAAGGATTTGAAGTGAGTCCTTATGCAGAATTGGTAATAAATCTTCCTCCTTATTGGAATATAAAGAGTGAAGAGGAAAAAGACTATTGGCCTATTCGTTGGTTGAAAAACCTCTCTCGTCTACCTATAGATCAGCAAACTTTCCTCGCTTGGGGTCATACAGTTCCTATTGGAGATACCTTGGAAGGGACAGATTTTACCTGTATACTTCTTATTGCAGCAGATGATAAGAATGATGATAAAGATGCTATTGTATCTCTTCCTAGTGGAAAAGAAGTACATTTTTATACTTTAGTGCCATTATATGAGAAAGAAATGCTTTATAAGTTAGAGAATGATAGTGGTGCTTTATTAGAACTTTTCTCAGAAAATGAAATTCCATATCCTCCTGTGGTAGATATTAATCGTGTAAATGTATGTGAGAACTTTACTCCAACTCAGAATACCAATCTATTGGATAATGTTCATTGGGCATTTACACAGGAATATTTTCCAGGGTTAATGGTTTTCTGGGAGAGTGTTACGGCTTATAATAATGATATGGAAAATGATTTGGATGATTTCAATCCTTATGCAACCATATTCAATACACCTAAAGTAAAAATAATGTATCAGGCTTGGATAAAGAGCAAAAAAGAACTACATAAGTTTGAGGTACTTGCCAATGAGAATATATTTGATGAGGAACCTAATGAAGATGGGTACTATCAGGCACTTATTGTAGCAGAATTATATTCAGGAGATGGAGCTTCTTTTGGAGCATTGGAGTTGCTTTGGTTTATCCATAATACTTTGTCTAACAAAGATTTGGGTCAGTATATTTTCTTTGAAGGATTTGATATAGAAGGCTATGAGGAAGATGGAACTCCTGTTATTTTCATTAATTGTGGTTTATAGAAATTTCCTTATTCAAAATAGAAAAAATAAAGGTTGTTCATTTTGAGCAACCTTTATTTATAGATTTATAGGACGTTATCTAAAGCCTTATTGATTTCTCGCACAGCTGAAGCACTTTCTTTGAATTTAGCTTTTTCTTCTTCAGAGAGTTCTATATTAATGATTTCTTCAATACCATTCTTACCAATAACAGTAGGGACTCCTAGGCAGATATCACTTTCGCCATATTCTCCATTGAGAAGTGTAGAACAAGGATATACTTTTTTCTGATCACAAGCAATGGCTTGTACAAGAGCAGAAACAGCTGCACCTGGTGCATACCAAGCAGAAGTACCCAAGAGCTTAGTAAGAGTAGCTCCACCTACTTTTGTTTCCTGTGATACATATTCTAACTGTTCTTCAGAAAGGAATTGGCTTACAGGCACTCCATTTCTGGAAGCCAATCGAGTAAGAGGAAGCATTCCAGTATCACTGTGAGCTGCGATAACCATACCATCTACATCGGAAATAGGACTTTTAAGAGCTTCTGCAAGGCGATATTTGAAACGAGCAGAGTCCAAAGCTCCTCCCATCCCTATAATTCTATTTTTAGGAAGTTTGGTTACTTTATGAACTAAATAAGCCAAAGTATCCATAGGATTACTTACGATGATGATAATTACATTGGGCGAATATTTTATAAGTTGTTCTACAACTGATTTTACAATGTTCGCATTTGTTCCAATGAGTTCTTCTCGGGTCATTCCGGGCTTGCGAGGAATACCAGAGGTGATGACAGCAACTTCACTTCCTGCGGTTTGAGAATAATCATTGGTAACCCCTTTAATACGAGTGTCAAAACCATTCAAAGAAGCCGTTTGCATTAAGTCCATTGCTTTCCCTTCTGCAAATCCTTCCTTAATATCCAGTAGAATGACCTCAGAAGCAAAATTCTTAAGTGCAATATACTCTGCACAACTTGCGCCTACAGCACCAGCGCCTACTACAGTTACTTTCATAAAAAAATGATTAAATTTTGTTAGGTCAAAGTTACGAAAAAAATCTGACTTATACAATAAATTCAATCATTTTTTAATCTTTATATAAAGTGATGGATGACTATAAAGGGTTATTTTTTTAGCCAATTATTTGAAAAAGAACAATTTCTATATTCTCCTTTTATTGAAACAAAAGTCTTTTTAATAGCATCGTCAATCCATTTACGAACCGCAGTTAATTGTTTTTCTTTAAGAGCTAATTCGCGAATTTTTGTATAGTCATTAACAAAATCAGCTGTATGCTCATTGATACGGTTGGTAACACGGAATATTTTATACATTTTCCTACCACTTCTGTCTTCATCTACAATAGGAGAAGAAACCTCCTCTTCTTTAAGAGAAGCTACCTGAGAATATAATAGAGGTTCCATACGAGTTAGCTCAAACTTAGTAGAATAGTTCTCAGGGTTAATCAGTTGTCCGCCATCTTCTTTTGTCTCTTTCTCATCGGAGAAATTTTTAGCAGCCTCAGCAAAAGTAAATTCTTTGTTAAGAATTTTTTCACGAATATCATTTATTTTCTTTTTAGCTTCTTCTAGTGCTTTGTCAGGAATTTGGGGAACCATAAGGATATGACGTACAGAAACCTCTTTTCCTCGTATTTTTACTACTTGGATAATATGCCAGCCAAAGTCTGTCTTGAAAGGATCCGAAATTTCTCCTTCTTGGAGGCTAAAAGCCACATCTTTAAATTCTTTAGCAAAACTAGATTTTCTATTGAAAGTAAGTTCCTTACCTCCAGTAGCCCTATCAGCAGAATATAAGATAGCTTTGGTTGGGAAGCTGGCTCCATTCTCTAAGACATCTTTCTTGATTTCCTTAAGTTGTTCAATTACTTTATCTATTTCACTCTGAGGTGCTTTGGGTTCTATTACTATTTGAGCAATCTCTAGTTCGGTACCAATAGTGGGGAGCTCATCTTTGGGTATTTTATTAAAGAACTGTTTTACTTCTTCAGGAGTAACTTCTATATTTTCTACGATTTTAGCCTTCATTTTGGAGCTTAATTCATTCTGTCGCAGAATATTAAAAAGTTCATCACGGAGTGATTGTTCATCCTCTTTGTTATAAAATTTCACAACTTTCTGAATATCACCGATTTGTTCTACTAAGAAATCTATACGGCGGTTCACTCCATCTCGGATTTCCTCATCTGAAATCTTGATACTATCCTGTATAGCTTGGCTTACATATAGCTTATCTTCCATAAGCTTACCTAATAGCTGACATCTTGTAATCTCTTTTGTATCAACATTCTGAGATTTTAGTTCAATGAGAGAACGATCAATATCTGTTTCCAAGATTAAGTAATCTCCTATGACAGAAGCTACACCATCTACCTTAGTTTTAGAGTTCTGGGCAGAGATAACTTGAATGCAGAAAAGGAAAGCAATGAATAATCTTGAGAGGGAATTAATTTTCTTCATATAGTTCAAACTGTTTTTTCTTAATAGCATTAGTAATGATTTCTTTTTCTAAGTTGTTGATATAATTGCTTTTACGTTTGTTTAAAATGATTTGTTTTAGAGTAGGGGATACATACTCTATAGGGGCATAATCACTGGAGTCTAGGAAATTATTTATTTTAACTAAATATACATTAGTAGAATCTCTCTGTTCCAAAAACTGGTTTATGAATCTTTTATTCAGTTTGTTCTTCATAATAGGGAGCTTTTCCTCTACATCAGTAGCTCTTACCCATATACTGTCATTGAGAAAAAGAGACCTAAAAGAGGTTGAAAGAGAATCTATATACGACTTATCTTTGGAGGAAAAGTTCCTAAAAGAGCTGATTAATTTCTGTGAAATATTTCCTATAGGAATCTCTAGATAACGTAACTGTACTAAGTTCTCATTAAGCTTGAATATATCTTTGTTTTCTTGGTAAAATTTCTCTTTTTCGGTACGAGTAATGGTAGTATCTACCTGTCGGGTAAGCAAGTCAAGATAAGCCTGAGAATATAGGTCTGTTCTGTACTCATTTACAAGTTGTTCAAAGGCTTCTTTTTTGTTATTTGATAAATTATCCTGAGCTTTAGCAAAAAGTAGTTTCTTTAGAGCCCAATGATTGATAAAAGGGGTTACAATACGTACACTATCTTCCAAGGTGTAATTGGGAGGGAGGAGTTTTTTTACATCATCTTCATAAAGATAAGCCTCACCTACTCGAGCAATTACCTTGCCGCTCCTAGGGGTATCAGTCCAATGACAAGCTGTAAAAAAGAAGGCTAAGAGTTGGAAAATAAGTATCTTTTCTTTCATTTTAGCGTTTTTTAAGAAATCTACGCAAAATCATTGCAAGTTACAGCTATTTTGAAAATAAAACTAATCAATTAGTTTTTTTTTAACTTTAGATGAAATTTTGGGGCGTAAAGGTATCCTTGAATTGGAAGATATAAGTACAAATCCAAGTATTGATTTCTATAATGGAAGGATAGAACAGGGAATTATCAGTTACTTCTTTTGGAATAATCTCTATAGCTCCTTTGTTCAGGTAAAGCAATGCAGTTCCTACAATAAGGCTCCACTTAAAAAGCCCAAAAAGAGCTCCTGCAATACGGTTGATAGGTCCTAAATATATACTTTCTAGGAACTTTGTTAAGAGCTTTCCTGTAATCCTTACAAGTACAAAAATGACCAGAAAAACAATCAAAAAAGAGATTATCTGATTGGTTTTTGCAGAGAAGGAAAGGCTATTATGGAGAAATTCTGAGGCTAAGGAAGAGAAATGAATAGCTCCGAAAAGGGCAATAAAGACCGCTAAAAGAGAAGCCACTTCCCATATGAATCCTTTGATGAATCCTTGAACAACCCCAATGCCAAGAAGCAGGGCTAAAATGATATCTATGTTATTCATTATAAAGAGAATAGAGATGTTTCCATCTCTATAATAGGTTAATATTCCTCTTCATTCCAGAGATAATCCTCTTCAGTAGGATAATCCGGCCAAATTTCTTCAATGGACTCATATATTTCTCCTTCATCCTCTAGGGATTCAAGGTTTTCTACAACTTCCATAGGAGCTCCTGTACGATAAGCATAGTCTATAATTTCCTCTTTGGTAGCTGGCCAAGGAGCATCACTTAGATAAGAGGCAAGTTCTAACGTCCAATACATATAATCTGAATTTATTAGTAATACTAAATTAGGTGCAAAAATATAAAAAAATCCAATAAAAAAAGCGTATAGGTCAAAAAAAATAAACTATAGAATAATTTAACATTTCTTCTGGAGAACTAATATTCATTCTTGAAGAGAGTACGAATACTAGCAAAAGAATTCTTAAGTATTTTTTTGAGTTTTTTAGGCTTTTCCCAAGTGCAGGATTCGATATCTTCCTCCTCTTGAGGGATAAGTTCTTTCGAGCTATCACTGTACATATTATACCAGAAAGTTTCCTTCAGGTGGTACTTATTATCTCTTTTATAGATATGATAGGTAGTGGAACGGAGTCCTAGTAGGGAAAGGGTATCCAAGCCTGTTTCTTCTTCTACCTCCCTTTGGGCACATTTTTTCAGGTCTTCTCCTCGTTCTAGTTTGCCTTTAGGGAGATCCCATTTTCCTTTTCGCTTAATAAAAAGAATTTTCCCTTCATCATTTCTTACAACACCTCCTGCAGCAGCTACTTTGGTGAGTTCAAGGGCAAATTCATCCAATAATCTCTCCTTTTTATCTTCTATAAAGAAAATAAACTTCCCAGAGGAATGGTTTTCTATCTTTTTCAGAAAATCAGGGATAGAGATTTTTTCTTTCGTATAAATAGGATACTTTTTCTTGTAAGATTTTTTTAATTTGTTAGTGAGAATAATCTTCTTGTCTTCAAAGAAAATTTTATAAGTCATAGTTCTATATTCTATTATTCAATAATAAGTCTGCGTTCTTCATCAAAGGTATCACTGTCAAAAATGATCTGATAAACTCCCTTGGGTAGGTAGTACTTTCCATTTCCAGCTTTCTTGAAAGTGGTTAGTAATTTTCTTTCATAAGAAAGCCGTCCAGCTTCATCGAAAACTAAGTCAAAAGGAATGAAATTGAATCCTATATTGGTCTTATAAGTGAATTTAGCCAAAGTGATATCATCCTTAACGATGCTAATTTTAATGTCATTTCCTTCCTTAGAAGCAAAGGTTTCTAAAAGAAGTGAGGGGATTTCGGGCTCCTGCCAAGGACTATCAGAATTACCCCACTTTGAGGAGTACTTAATAGAATAGGTATCCTTAAGAGGGTAAAAAGGCTGATCTTGTATAGCAGCTTTTAGTTCTTTGAGAGCTGCTACATTGGTAGTGAAAACGCCATTTCCTTGAGTTCCTATATAGAGCTGATTTGTTTGAGGATTCATTGCGATTGCACTAACAGAGGTTCTAGGAAGTTTTTCCTTAAAAGGATGCCACTTTTCTCCCATATCAAAGGAAACATATAGGCCGTTTTCTGTTCCTAGATAGAGAACTTGCTCGTTAGAAGGATCTTCTATAAGAACATTCGCTGTTTCTTCTGGAAGATTAGCCTTAAGGTTATCCCAACTTTTTCCCATATTATTACTACGAAATACTAAGGTCTGATGGGAATTATTCTGTAAAATAGCGTACACTCTTTCTCGTTGATGCTTGGAGGCAACTAAGCAATTTACACGATTAGGAGTAGGGAAAGAAGAATAGATCATTTGCCAAGAAACCCCACTATTCTGAGTTGTATAGATCATACCATCGTCACTTCCTGTATATAAAAGCCCAAACTGGAAAGGTGATTCTGCTATAGCTGAGATAGTTCCATAGGATAGAATTCCTCCTTTGTCTCCGTTGGTAAGGTCTGTTGAGATTGCATTCCACTGGCGTCCTTCATTAAGGGACTGGAAGAGAATATTGGTACCCGCATATAAGATGGTATTATTCTGAGGAGAGAGAGATAAAGTGGTTTGCGAAGGGTAACGTTGTTTTATCTTTCTGTCATAGGGGAGGGTAACCTTTCCCTGTTTAAGGGATTGTATAGTTCCAAGATTTTGAGCAATAAATACCTTATTCTCAGGAGATACTGCTAAAGTACCATTTTCACTACTTACTTGGAGCCATCCATTAGGGGTATATCTTAGGAATCCTCCTTTGTAAATGCTAGCATAAAGTGTAGAAAGGGAAGGATTCCCGATGGCTAGAGAAGTTACAGAAACTGTTTGAGGAATCTCTTGCTTTACCCAAGTTCGTCCCTGATCTAAGGATTGGAACATTCCTTCATTAGTTACTAAAATAATTTGTCTATCTTCTACAGATAGCTGATGTACTTTTTGGTCTCTAGGGTTATTCTTGATCAAGCTCCAAGTAATACCTCCATTAATGGACTTCAGTAACGGGATCCCTGAGAGATACAATTCATTTTCTTGCTTAGGATTTACCGCCAAGGCTCCTACTTCATAGCCTTTGTTATAGAAGACATTTGTTAGAGGCTTACTATTTCTTTTTACCCAAGATTTTCCTCCATCAGCAGTGAAATAAACTTCAGCTCCTATCACACGAGGCATAATTCCTAAGAACTTAGGAAGTTCATTGGCTTTAACAATCCCTGAACGTACCATTTCACGTAGGTTATTGGGAGAAAATCTGTTTTGTAAGGAATGGTTATAGATATATTGGTTTAGTTTTTCATCATCTAAAGCAATGAAATCCCTATTAGAAATATTCTCCAGAAGAGCATCATCTCCCTCATCTAGAGCACGTTCTCTATTATCTACAAGGGCATAGATACTATTGGGGCTGAATACTGCCAAAGATATCTTTCCAATATTTCCTTGAGGGAATCCAGAACCATCAGCGGTGAGTAATTCCCAAGAAGCTCCTGAGTTCGTACTTTTATAAATTCCTGATTTGCTTCCACTAGGGATGATATTGGAAGGACTGAATTGCACATCCCAAGCAGCGAGAAAGAGCGTTTCGGGGGTATTAGGGGCTTTTTTGATTTCATTTACACCTACTTGTCCAAAGGTTTGTGTCCAGCTTTTTCCTTTAT
>CAJPPS010000040.1 GCA_905372595.1 uncultured Capnocytophaga sp.
CTAATTGTGCTATTTCTGTTCTAAGACTTGTCCAGGTTCGTTTTTTCTTTGCCATATAGTTATTTCTTTTGTTTGTCTCTGAATAAGTTGAAATTATAATAACCTCTGTCAAACTGCCTTTTTTGGTAGCATTCAGCCACTGACTACTGACTACTGACCACTGACCACTGACTACTGATCTAATCCACTAAACAAATCGGGTTGTGTCGCCTCTGGCGCTGCGGTGTCCTCTTCTTCGTTGGGTTCTTCTACTGTTTGAGGTTCTTCGTATGGAAGTGGCTCCAAAGGAATAATCTCCTTGATACGCTCGGTGGTAAGCTGGTTGCCAATGGCTTTGATACCCTTGATAGCGATAAACTCTTCTATATTGACTGTTTGGTTTTCGGCACGTTCTCTGCCTGTCTTGGTAAATACGACCTCCGCCATAGGACGCCACTGGGTAGAGACAAAGAGCAACTGAGACTTAGGGTGGTCAGAGATAACCAGTTCCTCACGGTTAGGGTTTTCCACTAAGAAGCGTTTGACAAAATAGCGTTCCTTCTCTCCTTCATAGTGAATCACCGAAATTGGCTTTTCAGGATTCCACTTTTCTATGATGAGCAGGTTCGGGTCAAAGTGTAGGGAGAGATCAGGAGTTACTGTCTTCACTACGGCATCCTTACCAATGAGCAGCAACCTATCTTCCCCCTTGAAGGAGCCAAGCAGCTCGCCACGGCCTTCGGTATTGAGACGGTGTACAATAGGGTCGTACCATATCTTGCGTGGCTTGAGGGTGGAAATACCTTTTTCCTTGAGTTCTATACGCTTAATGGCGTACTTTGTCACGATATTTCCGCGAGAGGCTCTTCCTTTGATAAGAATATCGGCGAAATTGATATCCCATTTGAGCTTCTTGACGCTACCTGCTTGACGAAGAATAATGGTAATGAGTTCTGCTTCTCCGTTGGGATTGGCTGAGAAATATAGGATTTGAGAATCCTTATGCGGTTCTACCACGTCATATTCCTTATCTCGGATAATTCCCGTTACGGTAAAGCGCTTGATATAGGAATTTTTATCATTTCCATTGCGGTAAACCAAATTATATACAGTGCGGGTATCGTTCTTTTTGAAAACTCCAACGTGAATAATATTCTTCCCAATATAACTTTTTTCAGTAACTTTGGTAATAATCATTTTCCCATCGGCAGTGAAAACGATAATATCATCTATATCACTACAATCGGCTACATATTCGTCTTTTTTAAGGGAAGTTCCTACAAAGCCCTCTGCTTTATTAACATATAGTTTGAGATTACGTACTACTACCTTGGTAGCCTCAATAGTATCAAATGGACGTATTTCTGTTCTACGATCTTTGCCTTTGCCATATTTCTTTTGTAGATTTCTGAAATAATCTATAGCAAAATCAATCAGGTGCGCCAAGTGGTTTCTTACCTCTTCTATATCAGCTTCTATCTTCAGGAGATTTTCTTCAGCTTTGTAGGTATCATATTTGGTGATACGAATCATCGGGATTTTGGTAAGACGATCCAAATCTTCATCGGTGATAGGGCGCAAGAGTTGTTCCTTAAAAGGCTCAAAAGAGCGATATAAATACGCAAAAAGTTCTTCTTTGTCATTATATTCCTTGAAGTTAATATACATCTCCTCACGGATAAATATTTTTTCCAAAGAAGCACTATGCCACTTCTGCTGAAGGTCGTCCAGTTGTACTTCCAACTCACGCTTAAGGATATCGACAGTTCTATCTGTACTTTTCTTTAGGATATCACTTACTCCAATAAAGAGAGGTTTGCTCCCCTCAATTACACAACAAAGAGGCGATACAGAAGTCTCACAATCCGTAAAAGCATAGAGAGCATCAATGGTTTTATCAGGAGAAATTCCTTTTGGGAGATGTACTAATATTTCAACATCTTTGGCGGTATTATCATCTACTTTGAGTACCTTTATCTTGCCTTTTTCATTAGCTTTAAGAATAGAATCTATCAGAGATGAGGTAGTCGTTCCAAATGGAATTTCTGTAATCACTAAGGTTGATTTGTCCTTTTGAGCGATACGGGCACGTACCTTGATACGACCGCCACGCATTCCATCATTGTAGCCAGCCACATCCATAATCCCAGCTGTAGGGAAATCTGGATACAACTCAAAGGGCTTTCCTTCAAGATAAAGCACTGAAGCATCAATCAGTTCATTAAAATTATGAGGAAGGATTTTGGTAGAAAGTCCCACCGCAATTCCTTCAGCTCCTTGAGCCAAGAGTAACGGAAACTTCACAGGTAGGTGTACAGGCTCATCATTGCGCCCATCATAGCTCTTTTGCCATTCAGTAACTTTAGGACTGAAAAGCACATCAAGGGCAAAGTGAGAGAGGCGTGCTTCAATATATCGAGGAGCAGCCGCATCGTCCCCTGTGAGGATATTCCCCCAGCTTCCTTGTGTATCAATAAGGAGATTTTTCTGTCCTAGTTGTATAATAGCGTCTCCTATAGAGGCGTCACCGTGAGGGTGGTACTTCATCGTATTTCCTACGATATTGGCTACCTTATTATAACGACCATCCTCCAGCTCGTCCATAGAGTGCATAATACGGCGTTGAACAGGCTTAAAACCATCTTCCAAGGCGGGAACAGCTCGCTCAAGGATTACATAAGAAGCATAGTCCAAGAACCAATTCTGATACATTCCACTGATACGAGTAATGGTTTCCTGAGGGTCTCCTTGAGCGTTCTCATTAGGAGTTAAAGGCTGTTCTATGGGATTATTCTCTTCCATAATATTTTTTTAGATAAAACTAATGAATAATTGGTATTTAAATATTTGAATAACAGGTAATAGATAAAATATTGTTACCTATTACCTGTTGCTTGAATTAATTTCTATGTTATCCTAAAACTGTTGTCCAAAGATAAAGTGGGTTTCCCAACCGTGTGGAGAGGTTCTTCCATTGATACCATCATATCCATAACCAAAATCAAACCCTAAGAGCCCAAACATCGGCATAAAGATACGTATCCCGAAACCTGCTGAACGCTTAATATCAAAAGGATTATACTGAGAGAAACTTGAGTAAGAATTAGCTCCTTCAGTAAACACCAATCCATAGATAGAAGCTGTAGGCTTTAGTGTAATAGGATAGCGCAATTCCAAAGAGAATTTATTATAGATTACATCCCCATCACGAGAGGAAAGCGATTGGTTCGGATAACCTCGCATCTGTACATATTCACGACCATCCAATGAACCATAAGTAGCCATTCCATCTCCTCCTACAAAGAAACGTTCAAAAGGAACAGTTCCTCTGTCCTTATTATAATAACCTAAGTAACCAAATTCCGCATTAGGGCGTAATACTAACTTATCTACCAGATTCAGATACCAAGCCCCTGACAAACGCAACTTATAGAATTCCAGCCATTTAAACCTTTGTTGATCAATTTCCGCAATACGATTTGTATTCTGGTTAGAAACGGCTTCTGCACGCTGATCCATCAAGGACTTATAATCCACATTATTAAATAAAGAATAAGGAGGTGTTAGCTTGGCTGTAATATTAAAATCACTCCCTCCTAAAGGATAAATAGGATTCGGTCCACTAGAGCGTCTGCTTAAAGATATTGTATAAGAGAATGCATTAGAATATCCATTTCCAAATGTAAATAAATATGTATTATAATTCTTCAAGTCATAATAATTATAACTTATATATTGTGATAATTGAAAATAGTCATCAGGAACATTCAATCGTTTAGCAAGTCCCAAGGAAACCCCTGTTATGTAAAAGCGTTTGCTTCTATCCACATCATAAGTATAGTAGTTATAATCGTAACTTACAGAATGATTAAATGAGGCTGAGAACTGAACAGGGCGCTCTCCTCCCATCCAAGGCTCCATAAAAGAAAAACTAAAGACACGATAAGAACGGCTTGCACTAATGTTCAGAGCTAGCTTCTGAGCATCACCCATTGGTAAAGGACGATAGGATTTCTTATCAAAAATATTCTGAATAGAGAAATTATTAAAGTTAAGCCCCAAGGTTCCTATAAAGCCACTTCCTCCATATCCTCCTTGTAATTGTATCTGGCTGGAAGAACTCGTATCATCAAGCTCATATTCCAAATCCACAGTTCCTGAATTAGGATCCGGATTCTTTATCTGAGGATTTATCTTCTGAGCATCAAATATACCCAATTGAGAAAGTTCTCGTATGGTACGTATCACATCTTCTTTAGAATAAAGATAACCAGGACGTGTTCTTAACTCTCGATAGATTACCTTATCATTAGTAATTGTATTTCCTGATACTGATACATTATTAAAATAAGCGGGTTTTCCTTCGTGGATACGGATCTCGAAATTAATTGTGTCATTTACCACGGAAGTCTCCACAGGATTTATCTGAGAGAATAAGTAACCTGTATTCTGGTAAAGGTTGGCGATACTGTTCGCATCTGGGTTCTTAGGATCATTTATCCTATTACGAAGCTGAACCCCATTATAGACTTCTCCTTTCTTAAGACCTAAAAGATGCGAGAGAGCTTGATTATTATAGACTGTATTTCCTAAGAACTTAATATCTCCGAAATAGTATTTCTTTCCCTCTTCCAAGGATATTTTAAGGTCTATATTCTCTTTTCCATCATAGAGGGTATCTTTAGTAATGCGAGCGTCACGATAACCATTTTCTTTATAGAAATCAATTAGCTTAGTAAGATCTTCATCATACTTATCCTGCACATATTTAGAACGTTTCCAGAAACGCCCGAAGAAGCGTTGTTTTGTTTTCTTCAGTTGCCTACGAAGCTTAGCATCTGCGAATTTTTCATTTCCTTCAAAAGTAATATGGTTAATTTTCACCTTATTACCTCTATCCACACGAATAAGCATCCTTACCTTTGTCCCTAAAGAATCAACCTCTTGAGTATTGATATGAACTTTGGTATTAAGATAACCTTCCTTACGGTATTTATTTGTAATATAGGATTTTGTTTTAGCTATAAGGCTTTCATTGAGTTTTTTTCCATTCAATTTAGTAGGTTCCAATTCTGCTTTTTTAAGCAGTTCTTCACCCTTTTTCTTACGGATTCCTGTTACCTGAACATCCACTAATTCAGGCATTTCCTGTATAGCAAACTCCAAGAATACCTTATTCCCTTCTACTTTAGTAATGTAGATATCAATATCATTGAACACTTGGTAATCCCAGAGCTTATGAATAATCCGAGTGAATTTCTCACTAGGAATAGTAATTTTATCCCCTACCTTAAGCCCTGAAGCCACGATAATGGTTTGTGCATTATAATGCTTGGCTCCTGCGACCTCTATCCCTCCTATAATGAACTCCTTCCCTCTTTCAAGAGAAGTAAGTTCCTGTGTATGTGTAGATAGTGTATCCTTAAGGGTTTGGTCTCTGTTCTCTTCTTGAGCGTGAGTAATATTGAGAAAAAATATCCCAAAAAGAGTATATACAAATGTTCTCATACTAAGTAAGTTGTTCACTGGTTTTTCCAAATCTGCGTTCTCTTTGTTGATAATTTAATAAGGCTTTATGTAATTCTTCAGTAGTAAAATCAGGCCAAAAAGCATCTGTAAAATATAGTTCTGCATAGGCTATCTGCCAGAGTAAAAAATTACTAATTCGATATTCTCCACTGGTACGAACAAGCAAATCGACAGGTGGAATTGCTTGGGTATAGAGGTGTTGTTCTATAGTTGTATAGGTTATTTGCTCAGGAGAAAGAGTTCCTTCTTTTACTTTTTGAGCCAATTGTTGTGTCATTTGTAGGATCTCCTGTTGGCTTCCATAACCTAAGGCAAGGCTCACGACTGTACCTGTATTATTCTGGGTTTGTTCTTTGGCTTTTTGCAGTTCTTTTTGTAGGCTTTTAGGAAACTGACTTATATCTCCTAAAGTATTCAGACGTAAATTATTAGCTTGCATTACAGCTACTTCTTTCTTAAGGTAGCCTGAGAGAAGCCTCATCAGGGCTTCTATCTCCAGCTTAGGACGATTCCAGTTCTCTGTGGAGAAAGTATAGAGTGTCAGATAGGAAATTCCCAATTCTGCTACCCGCTGAATAACCTCTCGTGCAGTTTTTGCTCCCTTTTCGTGCCCAAAAACACGAGGCTTTCCCTGTTGCTTTGCCCAACGTCCATTGCCATCCATTATAATAGCCAAGTGCTTGGGAAGCCTTTCTTTTTCTAAGTTCATCGAATTTACCTACAAAATTACTATCAAGTGGCAAAGATATGATTTTTTCTTGAATTTACAGAGATATTTTTTAACAAATAACAAGTTTTAATCTTTTTTTGCGATTATTCTTTAGATACTTATCATTTCCCTAAAAATCCTTATTTAGCAAACTCAAAACAGTTACATTTCTTAGCTCCAAAGGTATAGGTAAGATAAAATCCTGATACCATATACCAATCATTTGTATTGAGATTCCCAAACCATTCTCCCTTAGGAGATTTGCTCCCTTCCAGATTATTGGTAAATGTATAACGTAAGCTCACTTCTGCTCCTACTAGGAATCGGGAGCCCCATAAGCGTGTCTTTACCCCTAAGGTAAAAGGAATCGCCCAAGATTCCGCCCGCTCAGGATAACGAAGATGCTTAGCTTCCTGACCTGTGAGTGTGAGATTATCAAAATACAACCTATCCATCTTGAAATAATAGAAACCCGTATGCATATAGGGCGTAAAAAGTAGCTTGAAAGGTTCGTGAGTATCAAAATGAAGAAAATCATATTCTACCCCAGCTCCCATCTCCACCATTCTATTATCAAATGAGAAATCTCTAGCCCTACGGGCTTCTGTAGTGGCGCGGCTATCATTATCCCAGAGGTGAAACCACTTTATATCTGCCCTGAGAGAAAGTTGTTTCCGTAAATTTCGTTTATAGAGAAACCCTATAGCTGGCTTTGTCGGATACACATAATAAGTACTTCCTATATCAGAAATAGGATTTACCCCTCCGAATGAGATACCTATTTCATTATATTGCCCTCTCATTACAGAGGCAAATAAAAATAGTACTATATAGAAGAATTTATTTCGCATATAACTTATTTTATCTCTTATTAGACTCTCCTTGTAATAGTGATTGTACTGCTGAAAGACAGAGACTAAAAAGAACTGCATACCAGAAGCCATATATAGTGATCCCATCAATCAACTTATCAGCTAGGATAATTATCAATGTATTAATAATAATCAAAAATAAACCGAAAGTAATAACAGTCAAAGGAAGTGATAGAACTACCAAAATAGGTCTTACAAACAGGTTAAGAACACTGATAGCGATAGCAAAGAACAAAGCTGAAGGAAAATCCTTAACCTCTATATGTGGCAATACCCTGCTGAGCCCTAGGATAAGCAAGCTGGTAACGATTAAGTTCAATAAGAGCTTCATCTTTTTTGTAAAAATTGATATGTAATTTCAAAAAATTCTTTAGGTTTCTCCACCTGTACCCAGTGCCCTGCTTCGGCAATGATTACCTCACTAGCCTTAGGAAAATGTTGCTTGATAAGAGGTATATCCTCCGGCAATACATAGTTGGATTTTCCTCCTATCACAAAAAGAGCCTCTCCCTCATATATAGTTCCTGTAGGAAGAGCAGTCCCTATTTCAGCTACTCTATCTTTAAGAACAGGTAAGTTGATACGTAATCCTAGCTCATCAGAAGTTTTTCTATAAACGTTCTTAAGCAGAAACTGCCTTATAGAAGGTTCTATAATGAACTTACCTAACTGCTGGTCAGCTTGTTCTCGAGTTTTTATCTGAGTAAAATCCAAAGTAGAAAGTGCGTCCAGTATCACTTTATGATGTACCGGATAATACTTAGGAGCCATATCCACCACAACTATACGTTCAGCACGCTCAGGATAAGTTACTGCTAAAAGCATCGCTGTTTTCCCTCCCATAGAATGTCCTATGATAGGAGCTGAAGAAATCTGCTGGCTATCCATATAGTGTATTAAGTCCTCTACCATTAGCTGATAAGAAAATTCCGAAGAATGAAAACTATGTCCGTGATTACGAGCATCTATCACATGCACTTGGTAACCTGCCTCTGCAAAACGAAGAGAGTGTGTACGCCAGTTATCCCCCATTCCTAGAAATCCGTGTAATATAATTAAGGGAGTTCCCTCACCTACTATCTGAGAATTAATAAGTTCCATTTTTTATTATTTAAGACGATACAAATACATACTCACCACATTCTGTAAGCCTAAATAAAGAGCTTCACTGATTAGAGCATGTCCTATAGATACTTCCAAAAGGGTAGGAATATTTTCCTTGAAATAGCGCAGATTTTCTAGACTTAAATCGTGACCTGCATTAAGTCCCAATCCTACCTGATGTGCCACTTGAGCAGCTTGTACATAGGGAATTATAGCCTCTTTATTTCCTAAGGCATACCCCTTCGCATAAGCTTCTGTATAGAGCTCCACCCTATCAGTTCCAGTTTTAGCAGCTGTCTCTATCATAGAGGTGATAGGATCCACAAACAGAGAAGTACGTATTCCATTACGCTTAAACTCTGCTATTATCTCCGTAAGATAATCCTTATGAGTCACTGTATCCCAACCCGCATTGGAGGTAAGCACATCCTCTCCATCAGGAACGAGTGTTACTTGTGTGGGTTTTATCTGTAGTACCAGATCTATAAATTTGGGGATTGGATTTCCTTCTATATTATATTCTGTATGTACAATTTTCTTAAGATCCAAAGCATCCTGATAGCGAATATGTCGTTCATCAGGGCGCGGATGAATCGTGATTCCTTCTGCTCCAAACTCTTGAATATCAGTAGCCACTTGTAATAAGTCAGGAACATTCCCTCCTCTTGAATTACGTAAGGTAGCTATTTTATTGATATTTACACTTAATTTTGTCATCTGTATTAGGTTTTAGAAAGTGCAAAGGTACAAAATTAATTTTGTAACAGCCTTTATTAAGGATAAATAACTATCCTCCGCAATTACAATCGGGTCCTCCTCCGCATTTTTTCTTATTCTTAAAGAAAAATTTCTTCCCTAAAAAGAAGATAGCTATACCAACTAGTAAATAGGTAATAATATCCTGTATCATCTGTTCTTGTTTTCAATGCAAAGATATTCTTTTTTTCTCGAAGATAAAAAATAAATTTTCACAAATAAGCTCAAAACATATCTTATTGATTTACAAATAAATACAAATCTATTCTGAAA
>CAJPPS010000041.1 GCA_905372595.1 uncultured Capnocytophaga sp.
GAACGGGCGTAGCACTAATTACACCTTTCAGGTCAGATACCTCTGTAGATGTGCAAGCCCTTGAGCAATTAGTCCATTTCCAGATAGAGAATGGAATTGATTATCTGGTGGTATTAGGAACCACAGCTGAAACTCCTACATTATCTTTTCAAGAGAAAGAGCTCGTTAAGCAAACAGTAAAGCGTGCCAATGCAGGACGATTACCTATGGTGTTAGGTGTAGGAGGAAATAATACCCAAGCAATCATTGAACAAATAAGAGAGGTAAGCACAGAAGACTATCAGGCAATCCTTTCCGTGTCTCCTTATTATAATAAGCCTACTCAGGAGGGAATCTATCAGCATTATAAGGCGATAGCTCAGGCTACTGAACTTCCTATCCTGCTATATAATGTTCCTTCTCGTACAGGAAGTAATATTGAGTATCAGACTACTTTGCGATTAGCTAGAGAAGTGCCTAATATTATAGGAATTAAGGAAGCTTCAGGGAATATAATGCAAGTAATGCATTTGTTACAAGGTAGGCCAGAGGGCTTTCTGGTTATCTCAGGGGATGATCCTACTGCTCTTCCTACCACTTTATTAGGAGGAGATGGTACAATCTCTGTACTTGGACAGGCTTTTCCGAAACTATATACTGAGATGATCAATACAGCATTGGCTCAGCAGAACCACCAAGCAAATAAAATCCAATATCAGTTATTGGAAGCAATGGAGCTTATCTTCAAAGAAGGGAATCCTGTAGGGATTAAGTCGCTCCTTTCTATTATGGGAATAATAGAAAGCTCACAAGTACGATTGCCCTTATGTAATGCCTCAGAAGGCTTAAAAGAGGCTCTTAGGACTTTTCTAGCTAAGATGAAATAATAAAAAAAAACAACTGTAAAAATGCAATGAGAATTACACTCATTGCATTTTTATTTGTGAAGCTAGCAAATAAATCACAGCCATACGGATAGCCACTCCATTCTCTACCTGATCAAGAATAATAGACTGTTTGCCATCAGCTACTTCGCTAGTGATTTCTACTCCTCGGTTAATAGGACCTGGGTGCATAATAATGATTTCCTTATCTAATTCATCAAGTATTTGTTGGGTAAGCCCATATTGTTGCACATATTCTCTTGTAGAAGGAAAATAAGGAATATCCAAGCGTTCGTTCTGAATGCGTAGCATATTAGCCACATCGCACCAAGCCAAGGCTTTTCTGAGGTCGGTTTCTACTTTTACACCAAGCTCGTGTATATATTTGGGGATAAGCGTACGAGGTCCACAAACGGCGACCTCTGCACCTTGCTTATGTAGGGCAAAGATATTTGATAGGGCTACTCTGGAATGAAGAATATCCCCTACAATCACTACTTTCTTCCCTGCAACACTTCCCAACTGCTCACGAATAGAATAGGAGTCCAGAAGGGCTTGAGTGGGGTGTTCGTGAGCACCATCACCTGCATTCACAATGGGTACTTTCACGTGTTGAGAGAGGAAAACTCCTGCTCCTGGATTGGGATGGCGCATCACAACCATATCCACTTTCATAGCAAGGATGTTATTGACGGTATCAATGAGTGTTTCTCCTTTTTTAACAGAAGACTGTGCTGCGGAGAAATTAATCACATCTGCTGAAAGACGTTTTTCCGCTAACTCAAAGGATAAACGAGTACGCGTACTATTCTCAAAAAATAGATTAGCAATGGTAATATCTCGAAGGGAAGGCACCTTCTTGATAGGGCGATTAATCACTTCCTTGAACTGATCAGCTGTGGTGAATATCAGTTCTATATCCTCAGGGGTGATGTATTTGATTCCTAATAAATGATTGACGCTTAACTGGCTCATAGGTGTAATATTTCAGTGATTAGTAGGCTTATAATTTATTTCTTCTCTATCAGATATACAGCATCTTCGCCGTCTTGATCAGCCCAATGAACAACTACTCGTTCTTTATTGATAGCATCCACCGCTTTTCCTATATAATCGGGTTGGATAGGGAGGTCTCTACTGAAGCGACGGTCTATTAGTACCAAGAGTTCCACTTTGGTTGGGCGTCCAAAAGATTGTAAAGCGGTAAGAGCTGCACGAATACTTCTTCCGGTGTAAAGAACGTCATCTATGAAGACAACTTTCTTATCCTCCACAAGGAAAGGAATATCGGTCGTATTGGCAACTAAGGGCTTTTCTCCTCTACGGAAATCATCACGGAAGAAAGTGATATCCAGTGCTCCATACTGGATTCCTTTTACATTGTACTCCTGAGAAAGCATATGTACCAAGCGTTGTGCTAGGAATATGCCTCGTGGCTGTAATCCAATGAGAACAGCTTCAGAGAAGTCTGTATGATTCTCTATTAGCTGGCACGCTAAACGGTGAAGAATAACGTGCAGTTCATTGGTGTTTAATAATTGTTTTCCCTCCATAAGATATGATTTTAAGCTGTTATGTTCTTATAAAAAATACTTCTCTTGATTGTTCTTTCCGGATAAAGAATAGAGCAAAAGAAAAAGTATCTATGATGACACTGAATGTTTTGTTTTCAGTAAGTTTTTTTACCGTAGGCTCATTCTCTGGTGAATGAGGACTTACCCATACTAATACACTGTCGTTATGCATCTGAGTGGTGAGTTCCTCAGGTGAAGGAAAATCACTTATATGATGTATAAAGAGCATATCTTTCTTCCCATTAGGGATGTTATCAGTAAGTGGTTTAGGGAAAAAAATAGAAAAATCCTCCTGTTCACTGTATATTTTTATACTTTTAGGATTAAAATATGCTAATAAACGTAAAATAAACTGCCCTTTTTTCTCTGAAATGCCTTTGGGGTAGTTCTTAGATGGGATTTTTTGAGAATTATAGAAGCATTGAGTAACTAAATTGTAAACAAAAGGAGAGTGAACCCCGTGCTCGGAGGTCGATTTCCATAAGAAAGATAAATATTTTCCTAGTAAAGCCATTAGTGTTCTCCTTTAGACTGTATTTTTTCTTCGATAAGGTCTGTTTCTTCACTTTTTATGCCTCGAATAGGGGTAGGGGCAATCTCTTTTTCTTCTTCAGGAAAGATGTCTTCCTTACGGGAGAGCATCTCCTCGCCACGCCAATTAAAGTTGGGAAAGCGCACTTCCTGCTTACTAATCTTATTCTCAGGATAGATGCCTCCTTCCACATCGGTATAGAAGATCACTTCTTCTATTTGCTGGTTGGTATCAAAATTTAAACGAATACGACTACACTTGGACTTATTAATTCCTACAAGCTCTTGCTGGTCATTATAAGCATAGTAGATAACTTCTGTATTCTGATACAGATTCACATTATTAAGCTTGTTCTCAAGAAATTTTCCCTTTAGGGTTTTCCCTTTCACTTGGTTGTAGCCTGTACCAAGGGAGTCCTTTTCGATTAAAAAAGCATTATCAAATACCTTTAGGGAATCCAGTTTTTCAGTTTGCGTATTAGCGAGTAAATGGATGTGGTCTCCTGTCATTTGGCTCTTGCCACTCCATACAATGGGCTTCCCAATAAGCTGTGTAAGCCCTGTAGATTGTTCGGAGTGGATAGAATCACACTTGCCTTGAATATCTGTTTTGTATATACGAGCATTAGGATAAGCACGAATTACCCGCTGTCCCACCTTTCCGGTTACCATAATTCGCTTGGCGTGAATGTAGATAGAATCTTTCCCCTTTTCTACTTCGCTAATTACCAGTGCTCTTTTGGTGATATACATAGAATCTTTTGCTTTATGTACCTCTCCATAATGCCCTTTGACGAGGGTTTTATTAATTGTATCTCGGATAATAATATGATTGGTAGCCGAAGCAAAATTCTTGAATTTGTCGAAGTAGAGGCTATCACCTGTAAGGATTTTATGGTCATAATCTATGCGTGCTTTGTCCATAAAATAACCCTGTTCTCGCTTGGAATCATAGAATCCTTTTTCTCCATAAGCGATGTAGTCCTTACCTGTAACGGTCGTAGGACCAAACATATAGATATGCCCCGTAGTGTGATAGTAATCCAAGGTAAGGGAATTAACCTCGAAGTCAGCATTGGTAATTTTTACCTGTGAAGTGAATTGGCTCTTTTTGGGAGTAACAAAATAACGTCCTTCTCGGCTGGTGAGTACATTCTCCTCATCACTTATTTTTCCATAGTTCAGGTAGTAAGCCTCCTGTTTATTGCGATCGAAGAAGAGTTCTTGGGTCTCGAGGGTCATTTTTTCATTACGAAGCTGTACATTTTCCCTTGCCAAAGCCACTTTGGTATCTCCATTATATTCTATATAGTTGCTATTCATCTTCAGGGAGTCTCCTTGTTGGATAAAAACATCCCCAAAGGCTTTCACTTGGTTGGTTTTTTGGTATAAAACAGCTACTTCGCACCAAATATCCATTCCTTGGTGGCGGAACTGTACTTTTCGGTCATTATCAGAATTAAAAATTGTAGCCCCAGGATATTTCACATTATCAATAGTGAGTGTTCCTGCATAGACAATCTCTATCTGCTGTTTGGCTTGACCTAGTACATTCCCTCCTGACAACAAAAAAAATAAGAGGATAAGGAAAAAATATAATTTACGCATAAGTAATGATATGCTTATAGGAATTTTTTGCAAAGATAATTATTTTTGCTGATTAATAATATTTTTTTTCCTCTTTTCTTCGTTATTCCTCGCTATTGCTACTCTCTTGGTACCACTGGGCATACTTTACATAAGCATTGGCGATACGGTTGATTTCTCCTTCGGTGAGTTCAGGGGAGATGTCCTTAATTTTTTTGGCGGGTACCCCTGCCCATACTTCGCCTGTGCCTATATGAGTACCTTTGGTAACTACGGCACCTGCTGCCACGATGGAGTTGCTCTCCACTATACACCCGTCCAAGACGATGGCTCCCATACCAATAAGTACATTGTCCTTAAGAGTACAGCCGTGTATGATGGCATTATGCCCTATAGAGACATTGTTGCCGATAGTGGTAGAGGTTTTCTGATAGGTACAATGTACCATAACGTTATCCTGTATATTTACCTTGTTGCCAACGACAATAGCATTCACATCGCCCCGAAGGACAGCGTTGTACCATATACTACAGTCCTCTCCAAGAGTAACTTCTCCAATGAGGACAGCAGTCTCGGCGATAAATACGTTTTTTCCTATAATGGGGGCTTTTCCCCTAAGTTCTCTTATGATAGGCATATGCTATTATGTTTGTTAGTTACGATATATTATTCCTCTATAATACCTAATTTTTTCATTAGGAAAGTTGCGTTTTTGTTCTTGCATACTCCATCTCGTAGCTTATAATCGAAGGTGAGTTCCCCTTTACTGATTTCAGACTCAAAGCATTTGTTTTGCAGGAGCTTAGGATAATGATTTGTTAGGTTACACACTTCGATATCGTGGGTGGCAAGCACTCCTAAGGCTTTGAGCGAAAGTAGCTTCTCGATGATTTTAATAGTTCCGTGTTGCTTGTCTTCGGAGTTTGTACCTCTGAGCACTTCATCGAGGAGGACAAAACAGCGCTCTCGTTGTAGGGTATCTACGATTTGTTGAATACGGTTGATTTCAGCAAAGAAGTATGACTTACCATCACTTAGGGAGTCTGATAAGCGCATAGAAGCCAACAAACGTAATGGGTGTACTACTGCCTTACGCGCACATACAGGCAAACCTACTAAAGTAAGCAGCATATTGACCCCTAAGGTACGCAAAAAAGTACTTTTCCCAGACATATTGGAGCCTGTAAGTAGAACAAAAACCTGCTCACTGAGGGCTATATCATTGGTAATGCGCTCTTCTTTACGGATAAGCGGGTGACCTACGCCCTCAAAGGTAACCTTATACTCTTGGTTGAGTATAGGATAGGCAAAATCAGGGTGGTTATAACTGAAGTTAGCGAAGCTACAAAGTACCTCAGTGTCAGCGACAGACTCTAACCATTGAGTAACTTCTCCTCCGTGAAGGGCTTTCCATTGAAGTAGGCTACCATATCGGTGGAGGTGATAGAAGGTAAGTACATTTAAGGGGATAGACACGAGGATATTCGCGACGCTGTCCAAATCATCTAATAGGCGGGAAAGCTGGGCTATATGGCTACTCGCTTGCTTATTTTTATCAGGAAATCGCCTCTCTACCTGTGCGATGCACTCTTTGAAAGCATACAAGATGACATAAGTCCGCTCAAAACCAAGTTTTTCTTGAGAGATACGATTCATAAAGATAAAAAAGACCACCAAATGCACAGAGATTAGCAATTTAGCAAGTACCGTAGCACCTTCATAGTTTCCTACATAACCTAGCAAAAGGCTTATAACAAGCAAGATAGGTGATAGGATAATGAACACGCGGGTAAGCTTACTAAGCCTTTTTGCAGGGGCGTTTGCCCATTGGCGTAGCTTGGTATAGAAATCCTCACTGTCGTCGATTTGTTGGGCGTATGCCATAAAAGTTTGTCTCCAATCTAGGTCAGGGGTAAGGTATTGAATTTGGGCTTGAGTGTGTGTAATTTTATCAGTAGAGGGGTGGAGCAAACGCTCAGCTAAGAGCTTTCTGCCTAAGAAGGTATGGGTACGATTAATATACTGATAGAGTGAGCGCTCACCAAGTATATCCAAATCATAGGCGTAAGGGTGGTTGTCTTCCTCAAAAGCTTTGCCGTTGTCAGCAAAAAAGGTGTGATGCGTCAGGAAGTCTATTTCTTGCTCATTAATGCGTATCTTTGCTTTGGCAATAGCCCTAATAGTGCTTATTTTTTTATGCCTTACCACCAGCAGAAGAAATAAAACAATAGCAAGCAGAGAAGCTACAGCCATTATAAGGGATGGCTCCTGAATAAGGTAATATACCAAAGCGATAATACCCCCCATCACAAGAAGTCGTAACAGACCCATACGATTGTATTGGGCATTAAGGCTATTATATTCTTTTTGGGCTGAAGCTAAGCTTTCATTATACGTAGGTATCATATCTTGGGCTATTAATATATTAAGGTTGAATCAATCTTGTTTTTTTACACACTTGCTATTTATAGGCTATCTGTTACTCCTTTTATTTTGTCTTAAATCTTTCTGGAGCTTCTAAATATACTTGCATCACCTCCTCATAGCGCTCATAGCACCACTCCACAAAGGCTTGTATTTTGGGCTTTAGCGCTTCAAGGGTACCTTTCGCTTCAAATTCTTCATAGGTACATCCTTCGTGACCTGTTACCAAATACCCTAATATATCTACCTCATTATCTATATATTGGTAAAGTAAACAAAGGTCTAATAGGTCTATATCCTTTTCGTTTAGATATTCTTCTTTCCAAAGGAGCGAAAGATATTTTTCATACGGATAATTATCCCCTTTGTACTTACTACAATAGTCTTCTTTTATGATATTTGCTATTTCTTCTCTATCTATTAGGCGTGCTCGGTAGTGGTCATAAAGTTCATTGATGAATGTATCTATCTCAGAGTAGGCGGTATGATAGAATTTGTTGAAGATACTTATGAGCTGGCTCACATTATCAAACTCTTTACTCTCATAAACGCTTAGCTCATCAGTAGCTATACACAAGGCTTCGTAATCACAACGTAGGTAATCCCTCCATACGGTGAACCTTTTTAGGTGCGTTTCGGTTTCGAAATCCACCACTACGCCCTCGTTATCCTCCCCGAAAAACCTCAGGTTCTCTTCGGGGATTTTCTTTTCAAGCACTTCTTTTATAAAGGGTTCTACATCAATCATAGATAAGGGGTTTATTAGGGGACAAATACATCATAGATAATAACTTCCTTAACCCCATCGTTCATATAGCAGGAAAGAGCAAGCATTAGGTCACTTCTTCCCTCTTCTTTTGTCCAGAAGGGAATATATACATCAAGGCTCTTTTTCTCCTCTATGAAGCAACTTTCTGCTAGGTCAAAAGCTTCATCAGGCAAAGGGATTATTTTATAAGGATACCAATGAATCACCTCAGCCAAATCCTCCACAAGGATATCTCCATTTTGACCCTTTCGCTCTATAGAGGCATAATCGTCAATAGAAATATGATACACCAATTCCTTAATGATAGGAATAAAAGTACTTAGTTCCAAGCTCATATAATGTATGGTTGTCTCACGAATGATTATTCACCTGCTTTGCCTCCTTCTAACTTGTTGCCTTTTTTACTCAAAACAGCTTGTGCTAAGCGTTGCTTGTTAGCGTTATGCGTGTCTTCTATCAGTTTGTTAAGTAAGTTGATAAAACTTTTACTTTCTTCTGTTGGAGTAAGCAAGTTGGTAGCAAAAGCATATTTTGTTAGTATCTTATATAAGTTATTAGTTGCTTTTTTTACTTCTTTGAAACTTACAAAAGTGTTTGCTAGCTGGCTTTCTGCTCGTCCTTCCGATAGTTTTTGGTAGGCTTTGTTATTGTTTTCTAATGCGGTGAGCGATTCTGACAGCCCTAAGGTATCTATATGTGCTTTGTTTTCAGGCTTATTCAGGTCGTTAATCATACTACTGATAAACTGCGTTTTGGTACGCACAGGCAAAGACTGCACTCCTATATAATTCTTACATACATCATACAGGATTACCGAGGCCTCTTTCTTGGTGCGGTCAGCATTATTACGACCAACCTTAAAGGAAGAGAGCAGGAATACAGATAGCTTACTCCTTTCCTTGTCAATCGATGCTAATTCTTTGGTTTCTTTGCTTATATAGCTCTGACCGATAATTTCCGTTAGTAGCTCAGATTGCTTTTTGAGCCCAGAAAGAAGCTCAGGTTTTATACCTATTTTCTCTGGGGTTATCTTTTCAACTAAACTAATAGTAGCTTTGATGAACTGAGCGTACTCTCCTATGCTTAGCTTTTCAAGCCTAACAACTTTGATTTCTTTGATGTTTTCCATATTCTATAACTTTATTTTAAGTAAGTGTTATTCTGTAAATTTATGTAAGGTACTTCTTGTATACAAATTATATAACTATTTTTTATTTTTATACTTCGACAAAAATAAGGGTGTTAATACAACTGTTAGTTTTACTACTTCATCATTCGGAAGCTATCAGCTTAATAGTTAGTTTTAGTGCTTTGTATAATGAAACCTATAAAACTAATAGTTGAGTTTGTAGCTCTTTACAACTGAAACTATAAAACTAACAGTTGGATTTATAACTTTTGATAGCTAATGTTGTGAAACTAACTATTCGTTTT
>CAJPPS010000042.1 GCA_905372595.1 uncultured Capnocytophaga sp.
GTTACGGAATTTCATTAAATCATTTTTAGTAAAAGAAACCAAGTCGCCCAAAGTATCTACTTCGGCTGCTTTAAGGCAGTTCAGTGCGCGTACGGAAAGATCCATATCTATCAGTTTGGTTTTGAGTAGCTGGCGCATATGTAATGATTCCTCATCATAGCTTTCGGTATGTACTACCTCTTCAGGTTCTATGGTAATACGCTCGTCTGAGAAGAGCATAAAGTGATGAATCAAGGTCTTGGCAGCTTCCATCAAGGCATCCTTAGGATGAATGGATCCGTCTGTTTTGATTTCAAAAATCAATTTTTCGTAGTCAGTTTTCTGCTCTACACGATAGTTTTCTATGCTATACTTTACATTTTTAATAGGTGTAAAAATTGCATCTGTAGGGATAGTCCCTACAGGCTGGTTTGCCTTTGTATTTTCCTCAGCGGAAACATATCCTGAGCCTTTTTCGATGGTGATATCCATCTTAATGGCTACTTCAGGCTCCATATTACAGATTACTAAATCAGGATTAAGTACTTGAAAACCTGTTATAAATTTTTGAAAATCTCCCGCAGTCAATTGTTTTTTCCCTGTAACAGAAATAGATGCTTTCTCGTGGTCAGTTCCTTCTGTTTGGAGTTTGAATCGCACTTGCTTCAAGTTCAAAATAATCTCAGTAACATCCTCCACTACCCCTGCTATGGTAGAGAATTCGTGTTCTACAGTATCTATTTTAACCGAAGTAATCGCATAGCCTTCCAATGAGGAAAGCATTACTCTTCGCAATGCGTTACCAATAGTGAGTCCATAACCAGGTTCCAAGGGACGGAATTCAAACTTCCCCTCGAACTCTGAGGACTCAATCATGATAACCTTATCTGGTTTTTGAAAATTGAATAATGCCATAATTCTGACTGCTGTCTAGTTATTATTTAGAGTACAACTCTACGATTAATTGTTCTTTAATATTCTCAGGAATTTGGATACGCTGAGGAAGTGCTACAAAAGTACCTTCTAATTTTTCAGGATTCCAAGTAATCCATTCATATACAGAACTGTTACTTGCCAAGGCATTTTCTATCACTTGTAGTGATTGTGACTTATGACGTACCCCTACAATATCCCCTGGCTTAAGAGAGTAAGAAGGAATATTCACTACTTCTCCATTCACTGTAATATGACGGTGAGAAACCAATTGGCGTGCAGCAGGGCGAGAAGGTGCAATTCCCATTCTGTAAACTACATTATCCAAGCGAGCTTCACATAACTGAAGTAATACCTCACCTGTTACTCCCTTACTACGACGAGCCTTCTCATAAAGATTCTGGAACTGACGTTCTAGAATTCCATAGGTATATTTTGCTTTTTGTTTTTCTTGTAATTGGATCGCATATTCGGAACGCTTAGCTCTCTTACGAGCAATTCCGTGCTGTCCTGGAGGATAATTTTTCTTAGCGAAAGATTTATCTTCTCCAAAAATCGCTTCTCCAAACTTACGAGCGATTTTAGTTTTTGGGCCTGTATATCTTGCCATTTTCTTCGTTTAATTTAAATGGAGAGAGGAGATTATGAATTAAGGCTGTCCTTCGATAATAAGCCTCTCTCTTTGAGTTAGATTAGTTGTTATACTTTACGTCTTTTAGGAGGGCGACATCCATTATGAGGTAGTGGAGTTACATCAATAATTTCAGTAACTTCTATTCCTGCATTATGGATACTACGGATAGCAGATTCTCTCCCTACCCCAGGTCCTTTTACGAATACACGCACTTTCTTAAGTCCTGCATCAAAAGCTGTTTTAGCGGCATCTTCGGCTGCTACTTGAGCTGCATAAGGAGTATTTTTTTTAGAACCTCTAAACTTCATTTTCCCTGCAGAAGACCAAGAAATCACATCTCCTTTTTTGTTAGTTAAAGAGATGATGATATTATTGAAAGTAGCTGAGATATGTGCCTCTCCAGAAGATTCTATAACTACTTTGCGTTTTTTGGTAACTTTTGTATTTGTTTTTGCCATATCGCTACTTATTATTTAGTTGCTTTCTTCTTGTTCGCAACAGTTTTTCGTTTTCCTTTTCTTGTACGAGAGTTATTCTTAGTTTTCTGACCACGCAAAGGTAATCCAGAGCGATGACGGATTCCTCGGTAACAACCAATATCCATTAAGCGCTTGATGTTCAATTGGATCTCTGAGCGCAACTCTCCTTCGATTTTGTACGATGAAACTACCTCACGAATACGACTGATCTGATCATCATTCCATTCGCTTACTTTGATGTCTTCATCTACTTGAGCTTTCTTTAAAATTTCCTTTGCTCTGCTTTTTCCAATACCAAAAATATAGGTAAGCCCGATGGCACCTCTTTTATGTTTTGGTAAGTCAATACCTGCTATTCTTGCCATAATTTATCCTTGTCTTTGTTTGAATCTAGGATTCTTTTTATTAATTACGTACAATACCCCTTTACGTCGCACAATTTTGCACTCGGGGCTTCTTTTCTTAATAGATGCTCTTACTTTCATCTGTTATCTGTTTTTTTAAAACGAATTTTATTATTAATATCGGTAGGTAATGCGTGCCTTAGTAAGGTCATACGGAGTCATTTCAAGCTTTACTCTATCTCCTGGTAATAATTTGATATAATGCATACGCATTTTTCCAGAGATATGAGCTGTAACTACGTGACCATTATCCAATTCCACACGGAACATTGCATTAGAGAGTGATTCTATAATGGTTCCATCCTGTTCTATTGCTGCTTGCTTTGCCATCTATCGTCTTTTTTTACCTGTTTTCATAAGCCCATCGTAATGACGATTAAGCAAATAGGAGTTTACTTGTTGCATTGTATCAATAGCAACTCCTACTAAGATGAGTAAGGAAGTACCTCCATAGAATAACGCCCACTTCTGATCAATCTCTAGTAGAGGTAATTTATTAACTACAGCTGGTAAAACGGCTATAGCCACTAGGAATAAAGACCCTGGTAGGGTAATCAAAGACATTATTTTGTCTAGATAATCACTTGTATCCTGTCCTGGCTTCACCCCTGGTATAAAACCACCACTACGCTTGAGATCATCCGCCATCTTGTTACTAGGTACTGTAATAGCTGTATAAAAATACGTAAAGATGATAATAAGCAATCCAAAGAGTACATTATACCAAAACTCAAAAGGAGAGCGGAAAGCATTTTGTATGCTTTGAGCAAATTCTGACTTAGAAAGTCCAGCCAATGCAGAAGGTACAAACATTATTGCTTGTGCAAAAATGATAGGCATTACTCCCGCTGAATTAAGCTTTAATGGAATATACTGTCTCGCTCCGAAGATATTCTTCTCCACTTGCCCTCCTGTGGTTCTTCTAGCATATTGTACAGGAATCTGTCTTACCGCTAAAGTAAGGAAGATACAGCCTAAAATAACTAATAACCACAAAAGAATTTCTACAATAACAATCATAGGTCCATGTACTCGATTAATCTCAGCTATGAAAGCATGAGGCATACGAGCAATAATCCCTACCATAATAAGAAGAGAAATTCCATTCCCTACCCCTTTATCTGTAATTTTCTCTCCAAGCCACATTGCAAAAACGGTACCTGTTACCAAGATAATTACTGAAGGAATAATGAATCCAAGCCCTTTTCCTAAAAGAAAAGCTTCTTCAGGAACTCCTAATGCACCTATAGAATACAAATAAGCAGGGGCTTGAACCACACAGATAGCAATGGTAAGCCAACGTGTAATTTGGTTAATTCTTCTACGTCCACTCTCACCCTCTTGTTGCAATTTCTGTAGATAAGGAATCGCAATTCCCATAAGCTGTACTACGATAGAAGCAGAGATATAAGGCATAATTCCTAATGCAAATACAGAGGCTTTTGCAAAAGCCCCCCCTGTAAAAGCATTAAGGATATCTAATAACCCACCTTCCGAAGTCTTTTGAGTTAAATTACTTAACTTCTCCGCATCAATCCCTGGAAGGATAATATGCGCACCAAAGCGATATACTAAAAGAATTCCAATGGTAAGAATGATACGGTTACGTAATTCTTCTATCTTCCAAACATTCGTTAGGGTCTCTATAAATTTCTTCATAAGATATTTTGTTTATTAGAGCGTTATGGCTTCTCCTCCTAGTTTCTCAACCGCTTCTTTAGCACTGGCTGTGAATTTATGAACAGAGATTTTCAATTTCGCTTTCAACTCTCCTCCTCCAAGGATTTTCACTAGGTCAGTCTTTTTAGCTAAGCGGTTTTCTACAAGAATATCCAAGTTAACTGTATCTGTAACCACTCCTTTATCCACTAACTCTTGTAATTTTCCAAGGTTGATTCCAGTATATTCCTTGCGGTTGAAGTTTTTGAAACCAAATTTTGGTACGCGTCTTTGAAGAGGCATTTGCCCTCCTTCAAAACCTATCTTAGTAGAAAAACCAGAACGAGACTTTGCTCCTTTATGCCCACGTGTGGATGTTCCTCCCTTACCTGAGCCTTGTCCTCTACCTACGCGCTTCCCTTCTTTGTGTACTGAACCTTCTGCAGGTTTCAAATTACTTAAATTCATAATTAAATTGCTACTTTTATTTACGCTTCTTGTACAGAAACTAAGTGTTCTACTTTATTAATCATTCCTAAAATGCTTGGAGTAGCCTCGTGAGTCACTTCTTTCCCAATAGAACCTAATCCTAAAGAAATTAAAGTGAGTTTTTGTGTTTTGGCACGCTTTATGCTACTTCGCACTTGCTTTACAATAATTTTCTTTGCCATTGCTGTGTATTTTTAACCTTTAAACATTTTATCCAAAGTAATTCCTCTTTGCTCAGCAATTGTTTTAGCACTTCTGAGTTTTAATAAGGCATCAAAAGTAGCTTTTACCACATTGTGAGGGTTAGAAGAACCTTGTGATTTGGATAGTACGTTATGAACTCCTACAGATTCCAAAACGGCACGTACAGCACCTCCGGCAATCACCCCTGTACCTTCTGCTGCTGGCTGAAGATACACACGTGCTCCACCGAATTTTCCTTTTTGTTCGTGAGGAAGAGTCGTACCATTCAAAGGAATACGCACCAAATTCTTTTTAGCATCTTCCACAGCCTTTGCAATAGCATCAGCAACTTCTTTTGACTTACCTAAGCCCTGTCCTACTACGCCATTCTCATCTCCTACTACTACGATAGCAGAGAAGCCGAAAGCACGTCCTCCTTTGGTAACCTTAGTTACACGTTGTACACCTACCAAGCGGTCTTTTAGTTCTAAACCACTTGGTTTTACATATTCTACATTTTTATAATTCTGATACATAATTTCTTAGAATTTAAGTCCGCCTTCTCTTGCTCCTTCTGCTAAGGATTTTACACGTCCGTGATATAGGTAACCTCCACGGTCAAAAGAAATAGTTTCAATACCTGCCGCAAGAGCTTTCTTAGCAACAGCTTCTCCTACTTTTTTTGCTTTCTCAGTCTTGGTACCTGTTAATTTCAAATCTTTATCTCTAGAAGAGGCAGCTACTAAAGTAACACCTTGGGTATCATCTATTATCTGAGCATAGATTTCACTATTACTTCTAAAAACAACCAAACGTGGTCTTTCAGGAGTTCCTGATACGGTCTTTTTGATTCTGTATTTGATACGTTGTCTTCTCTGTATTTTTGATAATGCCATTATGTTACGTTTTAAGCTGATTTACCTGCTTTTCTTCTGAGTTCTTCTCCTACGAATTTCACACCTTTTCCTTTGTAAGGTTCTGGCTTACGGAAAGAACGAATCTTAGCTGCTACTTGTCCGAGTAATTGTTTGTCGTGAGAAGTAAGCTTAATGATAGGGTTTTTCCCTTTTTCATTAATCGTTTCTAATTTTATCTCTTGAGGAAGTTCCATTAGGATATTGTGAGAGAATCCGAGTGCCAAATCAAGTTTTTGTCCTTGATTAGAGGCACGATATCCTACTCCTACAAGTTCTAACTCTTTAGTAAAGCCAACAGAAACTCCTACTACCATATTGTGTAGTAATGCACGATAAAGCCCGTGCATTGCGTTACTTTGCTTAGTGTCTCCTTGTCTTTCTATTATGAGTTGTCCATCTTCTTGCTTTACAGCAACGTCTTTAACCACTTGGGTTAATTCGCCGAGTTTCCCTTTTACAGTAATGATATTATCTTTGATAGTAACAGTTACTCCTTGAGGGATACTGATGGGTGCTTTACCTATTCTTGACATTTTTTTAAGTCTATTTTTTTAGTAAACATTACAAATTACTTCTCCTCCGATATTCAATGCTCTGGCTTGCTTACCAGTCATCACTCCTTGAGAGGTAGAAACGATAGTGATCCCTAATCCATTAAGAACACGTGGAAGATTATCTGCTCCTACATACTTACGAAGTCCTGGAGTACTTACACGTTCTATTTTTCTAATAATGGGCTCTTTGGTCTCTTTATCATATTTGAGGGCTATTTTGATAGTTCCTTGCACATCATTTTCTTCAAACTTATAGCTAAGGATATATCCTTGATCAAAGAGAATTTTAGTAATTTCTTTTTTAAGTTTTGAAGCTGGAATTTCTACCACTCTATGCCCTGCACTACTAGCGTTGCGAATTCTTGTTAGATAGTCCGCGATTGGGTCTGTGTACATAAATTTTCTATTTTTTTAATTACCAACTTGCTTTTTTTACACCAGGAATAAGCCCTTTATTAGCCATCTCACGGAAAAGTACACGAGAGATTCCAAAAGTACGCATATATCCTTTAGGACGACCTGTTAGTTTGCAACGATTGTGCAAACGTACAGGAGAGGCATTTTTAGGTAGTTTCTGAAGAGCTTCATAATCACCAGCTTCCTTAAGAGCTTTGCGTTTTTCAGCATATTTTGCTACCAATTTAGCTCTTTTCACTTCACGAGCCTTCATTGATTCTTTTGCCATAATTAATTCTTTTTAAAGGGTAATCCTAATTCGGTTAATAATGATTTTGCTTCTTTGTCTGTATTGGCAGATGTAACAAAAGTAATATCCATTCCCGCAATTTTATTGATCTTATCAATATCAATTTCTGGGAAGATAATCTGCTCAGTAATTCCTAAGTTATAATTTCCACGTCCATCAAAACCAGTAGCTTTGATCCCTTGAAAATCTCTTACTCGAGGAAGAGCTGCTGTGATGAGCCTATCCAAGAACTCATACATACGTTCACCACGGAGAGTTACTTTAGCACCAATGGACATTCCACGACGAAGCTTAAAAGAAGCTACGTCTTTCTTAGAAGTGGTTGCAACTGCTTTTTGTCCTGTTATTTTGGTAAGTTCCTCTACAGCATATTCTATTTGTTTCTTATCGGAAACAGCAGAACCTACTCCACGGCTTACTACAATTTTCTCAAGCTTAGGAACTTGCATTACATTTTTATAACCAAATTCTTCCTTAAGAGCTGCAATTACGCGCTCCTTATATTCCTGTTTAAGTCTAGGTATATATGCCATAATTACACTACTTGTTTTGATTTTTTAGAAATTCTCACTTTTTTGCCATCACGCACTTCATATCCTACACGAGTAGGCTCTCCTGTCTTAGGATCTAGGAGAGATAGATTGGATATTTGGATAGGAGCTTCTTTTTTTATAATACCTCCTTGTGGGTTTTGTGCGCTGGGTTTGGTATGCTTTGAAATAAGATTCACACCTTCCACGATAGCCTTGTTCTTCTCACGATCCACTTTGAGTACTTTTCCTTTTTCCCCTTTGTGATCGCCTGCGATTACTTGTACTGTATCGCCAGTTTTTATTTTTAGCTTTATCATCATTGCATAGATTAAAGCACCTCAGGTGCTAATGACACAATTTTCATAAACTGCTTGTCACGAAGCTCACGTGCTACAGGACCAAAGACACGGGTGCCTCTCATCTCTCCAGCAGCATTGAGGAGTACACAAGCATTCTCATCAAAGCGGATGTAAGAACCATCTTGGCGTCTTACTTCCTTCTTTGTTCTTACCACTACAGCGGTGGATACTTGTCCTTTTTTTACGTTTCCGTTAGGAGTTGCTTCTTTTATAGTAACAACTATTTTATCACCTACAGACGCATAACGACGCTTTGTTCCACCAAGTACACGGATTGTCAAAACTTCTTTGGCTCCGGTATTATCTGCTACTTTTAATCTTGTTTCTTGTTGTACCATAATTACTTCGCTCTTTCAATAATTTCTACTAATCGCCAGCATTTAGTTTTGCTAAGAGGGCGAGTTTCCATAATACGCACGGTGTCACCGATATTGCAATCATTTTTTTCATCGTGTGCAACAAACTTTTTAGTTTGCAATACGAATTTCCCGTACATAGGGTGTTTTACACGTTTTACTACGGATACCACAATGGATTTATCCATTTTATTACTGGTAACAACCCCTATTCTTTCTTTTCTGATATTTCTTTTTTCCATATTAAAGCCACAATGATTATTGTAATTCTCTACGGGTTAATTCACTTTCTATACGTGCGATAATTCTGCGAGTGGTACGGATAGTTAGTGGATTATCTAAAGGAGAAATAGCGTGCGCCAATTTCATCTCCGCATATGATTTCTTAAGTTCGATGAGCTTCTGCTCAAGCTCAGCAACTGATAAATTTTTAACTTCTGACTGTTTCATTGTTCATCAAATTAATCTTGATAATCTCTCGCTACAACGAACTTAGTAGTTACGGGTAACTTTTGAGCTGCAAGGCGAAGTGCTTCCTTAGCAATATCCTGAGGCACTCCTCCTACTTCAAATAATATTCTACCTGGCTTCACTACAGCTACCCAATATTCTACAGCTCCTTTCCCTTTACCCATACGTACCTCAAGAGGCTTCTTGGTGATAGGCTTATCTGGGAAAATTTTTATCCAAAGCTGTCCTTCACGTTTCATATAACGCGTAGCTGCTACACGAGCAGACTCAATTTGGCGAGCAGTAATAAAGGCAGACTCTAGGGATTTGATACCAAATGTACCATTAGAAAGCTGATGCCCTCTTTGG
>CAJPPS010000043.1 GCA_905372595.1 uncultured Capnocytophaga sp.
CTGTAATTTGATATATAGGTAACGCTTATAGCTAATAAAAATAAAGATATAGCCACTGGTAAGTAGCTGATAATATTACTAAAAAGTTCTTTGTTCAGTCTCATTTTTTTAACTTTTGTTCTTCTAACTTTAATAGTTACTCAGAATGTATGTTGGTTATAAATATTTTTCTTGAATTATATAAGCAGGTCTTTCTTTGGTTTGCTTGAATATTTTTCCTATATATACCCCGATAATACCTAAAATAATCAGTTGTAAGCCTCCAAAGAATACAATTGTCATAATAAGGGATGCCCAACCAGAGATTTCTGAACCATTGAGGAAAGAATAAATCACATAAGGTACGTATAACACTGAGAGCAAGGAAAAGAAAAATCCTAAGAATACTGCAAAATATAGAGGCTTCACACTGAAAGAAGTAACTCCACTAAGGGCTAATTGGAACATTTTCTTTAGAGTGTATTTGGTTTCTCCTGAATAACGAGCCTGAGCTGTATAGGGTACATATACTTGATTGAAGCCTACCCAAGGAACGATACCTCGTAGGAAAGGCTCGTTTTCTTTCATTTGACGGATTACCTCTACAACAGATTGGTCAAGTAGGCGGAAGTCAGCTGAACCTTCTTTTATTTCAATGTCTGAGAGTAAGTTTAGTAGTTTATAAAATTGTTGGGAACTCTTGCGTTTTTTCTTTGGAATTTCTGCAGGGTAGGTACGCAGAGTAGCTACCACTTGGACACCCTCTTCCCATTTATGCACTAAGGTAGGAATTAAAGAGGGAGGATGTTGCATATCTCCATCCATTGAAATAACTGCTGGAGCATCTGCATAATCTAGACCTGCTTTTACAGCTAATTGGTGTCCAAAATTGCGGGAAAAAGAAAGGTATTTTACTCTTGAGTCTTCTTTGGATAATTGTTGGAGGACAAGGAGTGATTGATCGCTACTACCATCATTTACAAATATCAAACGGAACTCATAGGATGGGAGTTCTTTAGTAAAAACATCCTTAATAGCATTATACAGTACGTGGATATTTTCACTTTCATTATAACAAGGTACAACAATATCTATCTTTTTCATAAAGTAGTTTCTTGGGTGTTTGTAAGTGGTTTTGTATAGTCTAAAAAGCACATTTCCCATACAAGAGTAAGCCATATAAGGGCTACCGGTACAGCTCTGAGAGAATACCGAATGATATAAGGTTCTTTTAAAGGCTTAAAGAGGTCAGTAGGGGAGAGCGAGGCAAGTATAGCCAGAACTAATAAGATATTCTTGAGTATATTATTCTTATTAGGAGTGACCATAAACCAAATTCCAACTCCTACATATGCTATAATATAGGTACTATTTTCTGTTCCTGTACTGAATAAGCAGAGAAATATACTTACTGAAGCTAAGAACATTAGCCTGAATCTTAAGTGTTTATATTGGCTTATCCGAATATAAGGGAAAGCAAAGAGTATGAAGCCCAGTAGTATGACTACTGTGTTGTTATTATAAATTTCTGTACGTTGTAAAAAGCCTAAAAGAGAGAGGTTCTGTAGATTATAAAGAGAAGCATTCATATTCTCACCATTTTTTTCAGAAATGGAAAGAAACCAATCCTGATATTGAGAAATTACATATTCAGGAGATGAGTATAACATAGGTAGACAGAAAAGAAGCCCAATCCATAAGAATCCAGACCATACAAAACGCCATTTATCTTTAGCAAAAAAGAAAAAAGCCAATCCTACAATTCCATAGAGCTTTGTAAGTATTCCAATAACAATAAAAAGGGTTGCCCAATGGCTTTTTCCTTTCTCTATAAAGACAAAAGCTACTATAAGTAAAGCTATAACACTAATGTTAAATTGTTGCATAGCTGCAGCTGTATACATATCGTGTGTAGCTATCAGTAAAATACCTATAATTCCTTCCTTTGAGAGTGGTAACTGACGGACTGCCCAGTAGAGAAAAGCTACATTAGCTAATATCCATAAGGCACAGCCCATTCCTGTGGAGAGGAGGGCAAAAGGAGCTATGATAGTACTAAAAAAAATCCCATAATGGTTCATATCCCCATATTCATCAGGGTAGGGGAGGTATAAGGGAAGTTGCTTTATGGTGTGCCAGAATACGCCTTCAAAAATAAGATAGTTATTATACTTTGTTCGTAGGATAACATTTTGGATAACAGTAGCCAAAGCTAAGGCAACCCAAAGTATACCTACAAAGCGTTCGTTATAGAGTAGCTTCTTAAGCATAAAAGATTTTAGTTAGGAATCCATTTTTTTTCAAAATTAGGCTTACGCTTCTCAAGGAAAGCATCACGTCCTTCTTTGGCTTCTTCAGTCATATAAGCCAAGCGGGTGGCTTCTCCTGCAAATATTTGTTGTCCCACCATTCCATCATCAGTGAGGTTCATCGCATATTTTGCCATCTTGATAGCAGTGGGAGACTTCTGTAGAATTTCTTGAGCCCATTGATAAGCGGTTGCTTCTAGCTCTTTATGAGGGATAACAGCATTCACCATTCCCATTTCAAAAGCCTCTTGAGCAGAATAGTTTCTCCCTAAGAAGAAGATTTCGCGAGCCTTTTTCTGTCCTACCATTTTGGCTAAATAAGCAGAGCCATATCCAGCATCGAAGCTAGCTACATCAGTATCTGTTTGCTTGAAGATAGCGTGCTCTTTGCTAGCCAAAGTAAGATCACATACTACGTGTAGGCTATGCCCTCCTCCTACAGCCCAGCCTGGGACAACAGCAATGACTACTTTCGGCATAAAACGAATTAAACGTTGAGCTTCAAGGATATTTAACCGATGAGCACCATCTTCTCCTACATAACCTTGCTTACCTCGTACGCTTTGGTCACCACCACTACAGAAAGCCCATATACCATCTTTAGGAGAAGGACCTTCAGCAGATATAAGTACACACCCTATAGAGGTATCTTCAGTAGCGTCCTTAAGGGCATCTATAAGTTCTGAAGTAGTACGAGGTCGGAAAGCATTCCTTACCTCAGGCCGGTTAAAGGCTATACGTGCAACTCCATTACATTTTTTATAGGTAATATCTTGATATTTTTTGGCTTCTTGCCAGAGAATTTCTGTATTCATTATTTATTCAGTAAAAGGGTTATCTACAAACATTCGGTGATAATAGGGAGAATAACTCTTAGAGTTATCAAGTTCTTTGAGAATATAAATTCCAGAGGCATTTGTCCGTGATTGGAAACTTCTTGCTGAAACGTAGAAAGTTTGTCTCCCTGTGATTTGTTCCAGAGCTTTGGCTAATAAAGTTTCATTAGGATTTCCTAACGGGACTAAGTCTAAGGGATTTTCACTCAGTTCTATAGTGGGGGAGAGACCTTCTTCATAAGCTCCAAACCCGCTAGCATTTTCAGAGCGCATTACAATGGGTTGCATAGCCCATTTGTTTTCAGGGTGTTCTCTATCTTTGATTGTAATAGAAGCTAAGTTCTTCCCTACAGTAGTTTCTCCTATCTGAATTACTTCCATATAGGGCTTTAACCCGTTGATAATGAGTTCGGAAGCAGAAGCAGTGTGATGGGAAGTAAGGATGTATACCCTAGATAAGTTGAGGTTATTGATAGGAGTTCCAAGAATATTATTCTCAAAATAGTAATAGCTTTTCCAAATGCGAGACATCTTAGCATTGGCAGTTTGTTTTATGAAAATTTTTTGTGTATCAGCTCCAGCTATCATACTGGCTAAGTAGATAGCTGTTTGTACACTCCCTCCTGGATTATATCGAAGATCAAGAATAAGTTCTGTAGCTCCTTCTGCCTTGAAAGTACCAAAAATATTGTTCAGCTCAAGATCATATTTGCTTACAAACCCATTATAGACTAAGTAAGCCACTTTCTTTCCCTCTATAGGGATAACTTTATGAAGGAGAATAGGATCTTCTCTCATAGTAGTTTGTAAGATAGTTTTATTCTCTTTAAATGTAAGAGTCTTATTGTTAATGGTATAAAAAGAAAAAGTAAGAGAACTATTCTGATTATTCAAGAGACTATGGTAATTACTATAAGTGAGTTCTTGTCCGTCTATTTTTGCAAAAATATCTCCTCGCTTAACTCCTTTTCTTTCAGCATCGGAGTTGGGAATTACATATCTCACATATCCTATAATGTGCCCATTGGAAGTCCAGGCTATACTGTAATCTATTCCTGTACTAAGAATAGAACCTTGTAGGCTTTCTTCTAATTTTTCGTAATTATCTGTGATATAGCTGAATCGGTCTCCATATATCCCTTGTCGATTATATAACAAAGAATTAAACAGCTCACGAGGAGAACGGAAACCTTTAAGATATTTTACATAATTTTCACTAGTGGCATCTGTATTAGCTATTGATTTTTCAAATCGTGTATCGGACAGAGCTGGTACTTCTCCTTGCCATAAATAATACTGATTGAGCCCTTTCCAAATGAAGTCTTTTACAAGGAAATAATCATCAGCAGTTTTTGCTTTCTCAAGAGCAGCCTCTTTTTGCTCTTTACTGAAATGTTGAGGATTATCTTCTACCTTACTACAGGAAAAGAGAATAATGCAGAGTATAAAAAGTATTATTCTTTTCATTTTTATAATGAATTTAGTGTGTTTTTTTATTATTATCTAAAAAATTATAATAAACCTTATTTTAAATAATGTATAAGCAAGCTTGTTACATAGTCATAACTTTGGATACCTCCTGCTTGGGCATTGGCTTTGAGAAAAGTATCATAACTCTCCTTGAAAACAACCTCTAGAGGATTATCATATTGCCTCCAGAAGTTAGAAGCTTCTCTGTAATTTTCTAAGATTCCTTCACGAAGCAGAGCTACCTTTTTTGTGTAATTATCTGGATTGCTCTTTCTAATTTCACTTAAGCAATAGCGCAAGGCAAAAAGCGTACCACTGTACCTGAAAAAGGGTTCTGGGTGATGATAAGTAGCTAAAAATCCAATAAAATTAGCTTCTTTCTCAGAGGCATATCCCAACTGATGTGCTACCTCGTGCGCACAGACGGTAGGAAAGCTATATTGCATAGCAAGCGAATTCACCTGAGCTTCTCCCGTGAAAGGATTTAGATAGCCACTATACCCCATATAACTAAGCCCTTTACTATACAGAGAGGACTTAATAGATACTCCCTTAAGAATCAATTCAGGAAATTTGTTCCTTATAATCTCATATCCTTGAGGAATTTTGTCATATATTTCCTTTTGAGTAAAAGGGAAAGAAAGAAGTTCCTCAGGCTTAGTTGAAAGTAAAGAATGGAGTCCGTTAGCCTCCCGTATGAGCTTATCTGTAACAAATTCTAAGTCAGCCTCTGTATAGGATAATTCCCAGCCCAATTGCTTAGATAAGGGAACTCTATAATAATTGAATCCCCATAGAAAATAAAAACTACTAATGATAATTGTAATAAATAGTATTATTTTCTGTAAAATAATAAAAGGATTCTTTTGGAGAACTTTGTAGCTCTTGATAAACCAGAAAATACTTCCTATAGGAATTAGAATATAGAGTATATCTCCTACTGAAAAAGGAATTATTCCCAAAACAAAACGACAAAAAGAACTGATATAAGGATAAATTCCTTGGCTATATACCTTTTCTGTAATTTGTTCCTGCGAGCGAAAAAGAATATAAATACACGAAAAAAGGAACAAATAGATAGAAATTCTATATAAAAAAGGATATTTTTGCCTCATTATTTGTTTTTAAGTTAAAAAGAATAAGATTAGACTCTCTTTTTCCCAGCAAAAAGTAGTAATATTCCCGCTATGATAAATGGAATGCTTAACCATTGTCCTGTAGAGAATAATCCTAATGTGTTTTCTATACCTCCTTGGCTATCTTTTACAAATTCTACAATGAATCGGATTGTCCATAAGGCGATTAGGAATACTCCAAAGATAAAATAAGGTTGCTTAGCTTTATCTGTTTTCCAATATAAATATAGAAGAAACCAGAAGAGGATAAAATAGCAAAAAGCCTCATATAGTTGAGCTGGATGTCTATAAGGAATTAAGTTATAAATCTCAACAAACTGTGGGTTGTGAGCAATTACTTCAAACGCTTTCTGAGGTGTATAAGTACCTGTAAGCTCCATTGCCTGGCGCACATCAAAGTCCCCAGATTGTAAGAATTTTACTCCCAATGGGAAGGATTTATCTACTATTTTGCCATTAATCTCAGAGTTCATAAAGTTCCCTAATCGTACAAACATTCCCCCAATAGTGATAGGAATAACAATGCGATCAAGCACCCATGATAGCTTGAATTCAGGATATTTACGGATGTACAAAATCATAGCAATAATGATTCCTATAGCAGCTCCGTGACTGGCTAAGCCTGAAAAACCAATGACTTCAAACTTAGGAGAGAAGCGAAAAGGAATAAGAATTTCACTAAGGTGATGCTTAAAATAAGCCCAATCATAGAAAAATACGTGTCCTAATCGTGCTCCTAAAAGGGTAGCTATTGCAACATATATGACTAATGCATCTAGTTTTTCCAAAGATTTTCCCTCATTGAGAAAAATCTTCTTCATAATATAGAAACCTAATGAAAAGGCAATAACGAACATTAGGCTATAGTAACGTATCTGAAAAAAACCTAAGTCCCAGAGGACTTGATTTGGGTTCCAATCCATAAAAAAAATTAAATTTTTACACGCCAACCAAAAGGATCCTCGGCTTTGTTATACTGGATATTAATTAAAATTTCTTTAATTTGTGAAGCATAAGATTTCTCTATAGTAGGTAATTGGTAATCTTTACCCTTGTAATTGAATGCAGTTACAGGACTGATTACAGCGGCTGTTCCACAACCAAAAATTTCTTGAAGAGTTCCATTCTCAGCAGCTTCTATAAGCTCTGTAACTGTAATAGGACGTGATTGAAAGTCAATTCCTAATTTTTCGGCTACAGCTAATACACTTTTACGTGTAACTCCATCCAAAATACGCTCTGTAGGAGGAGGAGAGACAAGTGTATCACCTATTCGGAATACCACATTCATTGTACCACATTCTTCTAATAGCTCGTGGGTAGCGTCATCAGTCCAGATAATCTGTTGGAAGCCTTCTTCTTTAGCTAAAGCAGTAGGGTAGAACTGTCCTGCATAGTTTCCTGCAGCTTTCGCAAAACCAAAACCTCCATTAGCAGCACGACTATAGTGATCAGCTATTTTTACTTTTACTTCCTTGGTAGTATAATAACTTTGTACTGGAGAGGTAATAATCATAAATCGGTATTCAGTAGCAGGATTAGCTTGTACGCCTTCTGAAGTAGCAATTACAAATGGTCGAAGATATAAAGAATTACCAACTCCTGGTTGTACCCAATCTTTATCTAAAGTTACTAAAGTTTTTAGTCCTTGATCAAATAATTCTTCAGGGAATTCAGGAATTGCCATTCGCCTGCAGGATTTATTCATACGAGCATAATTTTCAGTAGGACGGAAGAGAAAAACATCTCCTTTATCATCTTTATAGGCTTTCATTCCTTCAAAGACAGCCTGTCCATAATGGAATACACTCATAGATGGAGCTACCAAGAAAGGAGCATAGGGCTCTATACGAGGATTTTGCCATTTACCATCTTTGTAATCACATACAAACATATGGTCAGAGAAGATATGTCCAAAAGCTAATTTTGAAAAATCAATATTAGGGAGTTTGCTTTGAGTAACTTTTTTAACAGAGATAGAAAAATTGGAAGTGTTCATTATTTTTTCTTGCAAAGGTACTATTTTTTTTTGAGCTTTACATATATTTGCTAAAAAAATATTTCCAACCTTCGATAAGTCTTTTAAATTTAGTATATTTGCCCTCAAAAATTAGGGATAATGAAAGACCTACGAATTATATTTATGGGGACTCCTGATTTTGCAACAGGGGTACTTAAGAAAATGGTAGAGAATGGATTACAAGTAGTCGCTGTAGTAACAGTTGCAGATAAGCCTTCTGGAAGAGGGCAAAAACTACAAGAATCTTCTGTGAAGAAATATGCTGTTTCTCAGAATATTCCTTTGCTCCAACCTATTTCCTTACGTGATGAAGGATTCCTCGAAGAACTTAGACAATTTCAAGCTGATATACAAGTAGTAGTAGCCTTTAGGATGTTGCCTAAAGTAGTCTGGCAGATGCCTAAAAAGGGTACTTTTAATCTCCACGCTTCTTTACTGCCTGATTATCGAGGAGCAGCTCCGATTAATTGGGCTATTATTAATGGAGAAAATCGCACAGGAGTTACTACCTTTCTGATAGATGAAAAAATAGATACAGGTTCAATTCTTCTTCAAAAAGAAATTGCTATAGAAGCAAGAGAAACAGCTGGTTCTCTTCACGATAAATTGATGGAAATAGGATCAGACCTTGTTCTTACAACAATAGAAAAAATAGCAACTGATAAAATTTCCCCCCTTGCTCAGCCCTTGAAGGTTACTAAGGAAGCTCCTAAGATTCACAAAGAAACGGCTCGTATTAATTGGAGAGCTTCGTTGAATTCTATAGATTGCTTTATTCGAGGAATGGCTCCTTATCCTACTGCTTGGACAATATTACACCATCAAGGAGAAGAAATTCCTGTTAAGATATATGTAGCAAGTCCTATAGAGGTAACTCACGAACTTTCGATAGGGAGTATTCAAGCAGACAATAAATCTATAAAAGTAGCTGTTCAAGGCGGGTTTTTGCAGATAGAAGAGCTTCAACTTCCTTCAAAAAAGCGGATGACAGCCAAGGAACTATTAAATGGTTTTCATTTCGGAGATGAAGATATTTTCCTATAATAGAGCTATATTTTTGTAAAATAAAACAAACTAAATGCTAATAAAATAATAAAGTTGCTTGTTTTAGAATATTTTTTGATCAATAATGCACTTTATCTCAATAAAAATACTACTTTTGTAC
>CAJPPS010000044.1 GCA_905372595.1 uncultured Capnocytophaga sp.
CATTCCAACACTCACAAAAAGCAATACCCACATCTAAAAAGAAATGAAAAATAGGTTGTCCTTCTGCTTTCAGATAGACGATTAAAACATTTCCATCATCAGGATTTACACATACCTTGAGTTGCTCTATGGGCAAACCATTGAGCACCGTAAGGTTGAAATGGGTATCTTGGTACATTCTTCCTGGTGCCCAAAAAATATGTTCATCTTCAGGGTTATATCCACTGAAAAAATGTTCAAAATAGCCCTTTGTTCTTCCCTCAGCATATAGTTGTATCAATGCTTTATCTCCCTCTTCTACTGCCCACGCAGAGAGCAATTTAGCAGCAGATAGCTGTATAAAGGCATCTTCGTGGGTAAGTAACTTGCGTAAGCCGTCGATGCGCTCTTGTGGCACATCTTCAAGGCGAAGTTCTTTAGGAATGGTAGTATAAGTAACCTCCTGAGGGATACTATATAAGAGTTCTTGTATGTATTTTACCATAAGCTAATGACTAACAACTAACGACTAACGACTAATTTAACTTCCCTCTTGGCAGCGGCACGTTCTTTCTTATAGCTCTTTTCTACATAAGTGCTTTTGAAATCGGCACCTTTGAAAGTGCGTACAGGGTTACCGCGTTGCACTTGGGTGTGATTGTTCCAATGGTTTTGTGCTTGTTCGGCGAGTTGCTGAAGCTCCATTTCAGCGAGTTTTTCTTTAAGGCGGGAAAGGGCGAGTTTCTTATTGTCTAATTGCGAACGCGAATCCTGTGCCAATACGCTGATACCTGTAGGCAGGTGAGTAGCGCGTACTGCTGAATTGACCTTGTTCACATTCTGTCCGCCATTGCCTTGCGAGCGAGTGGTTTGGAACTGTACATCACGCTCCGAGAAAGGCTGGCGTTGCAGTTGATCAAGCTGAAAAACGCCTATATACCAATTGCTGCGCTGGTGAAACTTACGAAAAGTACTCTTGCCTACCCAGCACACGGTGCCGAGCCAAGTTTTCAAAAACGGCGCTAACTCCTTGCCTTTGAGTTGCAGGGTAACCGATTTTACAGTGAGATTGGCATCGCCTTCCTCACGGCTGAGAATGGTATAGCTAATGCCTGCTTGAGTAGCTTCTTGCAAAAATGTTTTCAGCACTTTGGCTACTACCCATTGGCATTCTAAAGGACCACGTCCTGCGGTGATTTGTATGATTTTTTCTTCCATTTTTTCTTTTTGTTTATAGTTGCACATACCGCTTGCACTCTAAAAGCATCTCTCCAATTTCCATTGCTGAGGTGTGATACTTAAGTGCTGCGATTTCTTTTAGCGGGATGCGTTTGTACTTTTCCTTAGGCGTATAGCGCTTTTGGAATTGATTCCACGAATAACTGCCTCCATATATTTTGCTATGGATAATCCCCCAGTTCTTATGGTCATTTATGATCTTATCAAGCTCGGCAAATTCACGCTCTATGGCTACATCTACCGGACGGTAGTGCGTAATCATATTCGGCTTTACGCGCAACTCAAAACGCCATTTATCTATAAACTCGTAATAGGTTTCAAACCGCTTAGAACGATGGCAGTAATATTCCATCTTACCAAAAAGCGCCTGTTCTCGTGGGGTAAATCTGCCCTTTCGGCATTGTTCTTCCCATTCCCATTGGCTGAAAGAGCGTAGTTCTTGCTTGAGAGGTATATAAATGCGCTTGCCTCTACGCTTTTTCTTCTTTTGGAACTTACGATTATCAGCATACTGGTAGGTATTGATTTTCTTGAGCAAAGCCTCAAAGAAATCACCTGACTTACTACGCTTTACATCTTCACGAACGACAAAGAAGCGCACATAGCCCTTTTGGTAAGGTTTTTCAAGTGGTACAAGCGGCAGGTTTCGTCTCCGCTTTTCTAGTTCAGCGTGGCGATCACAGCATTCGCGCAGATATTTTTCGTGGTCTTCTCGAACAATGCGCTTGTGAGAACGCAAAGAACGGAGGCGAGAGCCGTCAATATATGGATTGGAATCTCCCATTCAATTAAAAATTGATTATTAACAATTTATTATTTGCTTGGGATTCTGTTCTAGAGAGGAGAGAAGAAGCCCGAAGCAGTTGCTTCGGGCTTTATATGATTATAACTCTGATCAAGCTAATATGCCACGAAGCATTACCTTATAAAAGGTAATTTCGGAGTAATATGTAACTTGATATAGGTCATTTTCTTTGAAGTTTTTAGAAGGTTAAACAATAATTGTTCAAAATCGGAGGCAAATGTACAACTATTTTTTGAATAAACAAAATAGTTTTTATATTTTTTATCGCTTACTTATCTCATACCCTTTCTTTTCAAGAGCTTCTATAAGGTTTTCTATATGGGCAGTACCATTGGTTTCTACCGTAATCAAAACTTCCTTATCACGGAAGCGAGAGAGGTTTTTGAACTGATTGTGAGCCAATTTCACTATATTAGCCCCTACCTGTGCAATAATCTGAGTGAGTTTAGCCAATTCTCCAGGACGATCAGGAATATTTACAGCAAAGTTAAAGATACGATCTCTGCTCACCAATCCTTTACTTATCATTGAGGAAATCATTAACACATCTATATTACCGCCACTCACCACAGGCACAACTTTTTTTCCCCGATCTGTAAGCTTTTTCAGGGCTGCCAAAGGTAATATCCCCGAATTTTCAGCAATAATTTTATGCTTTTCGGTTAAGAGCAAGAAAGCCTCTGTTAATTCATAATCATCAACTGTTAATACCTCATCTACATATTTTGTAATATAATCAAAATTTAGAGTTCCTATACGTTTTACTGCAGTACCATCAGCAATAGTATTCGCTTCGGGTAGCGTAACAATTTTGTTATTCTTAAGAGCTGCAGTAGCAGACGCGGCTCCACTAGGTTCTACTCCTATAATCTTAATATCAGGTTTGAGTTCTTTGGCAGCAGAAGCAATCCCAGAGATAAGTCCACCACCTCCTATGGGTACCACTATTACATCTGTATTAGGGAGCTCCTCTAAGATTTCTAGGGCAATTGTCCCTTGCCCTTCAAGCACATCAGGATCGTCAAAAGGATGTACAAATACATAGCCTTCTTTCTCTTCCAGTTCTTTGGCTTTCTGATAGGCATCATCATAGACCTCCCCATAGAGAATTACCTCAGCTCCATATTTTTTGGTAAATTGAACCTTAATCAAAGGAGTCGTTTGAGGCATTACAATTACAGCTTTGATACCTAGCTCACGTGCAGCATAGGCTACTCCTTGTGCGTGGTTGCCTGCAGAAGAAGCGATGACTCCACGTTTTTTCTCTTCTTCTGTAAGTTTTCGTATTTTATTATAAGCCCCACGAATTTTAAAAGCTCCTGTCTTCTGAAGATTTTCGGGCTTAATATAGATAAGATTTCCAGACTCTTCTGAAAAGATCGGACTATAGATAAGGTGTGTAGGAAGGAGTACCTTTTGTAAGTGCTCACGTGCTGTGATAAAGTTCATATCTGTGTATCTTCATTGAGATAACAAATATACGTTTATTTTTCAAGAAAAGCAAGAATTTTGCCTCTAGAATTTTGCCAAAAAAAAGAAGCTATCCCTTTGGGGATAGCCTCTCATTATATATTAATAAACCCACATATCTTGTTCGCGATCTCGAATACGTTGCTTAATACGATCTGCTTCTAGGAGCTGATAAAGCGCATTATCAGGCAGATATTTCTTAATCTCTCGGTCACCATATACGTTATCTTCTTTGTAAATAACGCCTACAAAGCGCCGTGCATTCAAGAGGTGGTCGAAAGAAATACGATTAGCAGAGTTTAGCTGGTTAAATACTTTTGCATTATGAAGAATATTTCTTGCAGCTGGATACCATACCCAGAAAAGTTCTACCAAGCTAGATTGTGCATCATCTGTTCCTAAAACACTCACATCGGGAGCCACAGGGGCTATTCCAAGTAATCGATACTTAAGTTCTCCTTGTCGTTTATCAAAGTACCATAGTCCTTTTATTCTATACTGAACAATATCACGAGAAGTCAAGTCAGTACGTACGATATACTCAGGAGGAAGTGGTTTTCCTTCATTAAGAATTCCATAACCTGCATCTAGGGTATCTGCTTTAGAAAGGCTATACTTAAGGTCATCATAGGTTCTTTTTTCAGTAAAATAAGAATCCACATATGTCTCAGTAAGCCTATTCTCTTTCATAGCCCTAAGAAGTACATCGTATAAAGAACGACGATCCGCACTAATGTCCATTGTATCAATAGGGAATAGTAAGGGGAAATTGGCTCTTTCCTGTAGGTCAATTAGTTCCCAAGTAGTAGTAGACCACATAATATCACGATCATCTACATACCCATAAGGAAGAGGTACATCATTATCAGCTGCTTGTTGCGCTTCTGTCTTTACCCCTATTTGAGAAGGAACCTTTGCATTGAGTACATTTGTCTGAGCAAATGTTGAGGATACTATCCACGTAAAAGATAGCATTAGGATATTTTTTAGTGCTTGTTTCATAATCTTATAATTATTATAATACTTCAATAGAGATAGGGGTAGCTGGCTTAGGAGTACCGCTATAACCGGATACAGAGTAACGAATTTCTGAAATCTGGATAACATCTCCTTTCTTAGCTCTATTCACAGCTGCTGCAGCGGCAGGACTTGCACTAACTCTGCTACCATTTACTACTACACTAGGCTGTCCTGGTACTAGGATACGGAACGAATTTACTTTGGTTGTAAGGTCAAAATCAAAGTCATTGAATGCAACTGAAAGTTCTCCTACTAAGATATTTTGCTTAGCCAATTTCACTGCTCCTGTAGTTCTCAAGATAGCTCCTTCTGGTTTTGGAATATCTTTAATACGGAATTTCTTAGAAGAAGAGAATTTCTGACCTTCAAATGTACCTGTTACTACGATAGTTACCTCTGCAGAACCTGCATTAGGCTTCATTATATAGTTAGAACCACCTTTCTTAGAAAGTCCAGGTGCTGAAGCGTTTACTTGGTTATCTGGAACTCCAGGCATAGATATTGTCATAGGGTTCACTACTCCACGATAAACTACATTCATCTTATCTGCCGAAATTACAGCTTCATTAGGACGAGGAATTGTAGTGAATGTTTGAGCTACTTCCACAGGAGTTTCCTCACCATTTTGTTGATAGATAAGGGTACCTGCAATCTTATGTTCCCCTACACTTCCAGTATTTACTTTAAGCTTAATCTTCCCTTCTGAAACCTCTACTTGTGATTCAGGAATAGGGCGACCATCAAGTGTAAGATCTACTTTTTTAGGTTTAGTAGAGTTATCTTTACGTCCTAATACAATAGCTCCGTCAAACTCTTGGTTGGTATAATAAGCCCCTCTAGATTGCTCTAATAGAGTAGTATAGTGCTTCATAGAAAGCTCATCAGTCATTTTCTCTCCTAACATAGCCTTATAGAAATCTTGCTCTGTTTGGCGAACATCAGATTGAATTTGAGAGAATTTGGTAACAACAGCGATATAGGGGAATCCTTCAAAGTTATAATTAACCCAGTTAACGGGGTTTCCCTCACGGTCTTTTACTTTGTTATTTTCTCCTGTACTGAATCGCTGATTGATTACTTCAACAAGTCCTTGATTTTTTTCTCCTGCTGCAGTAACTAAAGCCTCACGGTAGCTATTGATTTTATCTAAGAACTCTTGTCCTTCAGGTTTTAACCCATCTGTTTTAAAGAATCTTCCATCTAAGAAGTCAGACTTATCCATTACTTGATAGTCTTCCTTATCTTCAGCTTGAGACATTACTTCATCCTTAAGCTTTTCTAGATAAGAATAATACTCATTAGATAAATCTCTGACTTTACGAGATTGTTCTAAAGCTTCTTTATAATCTTCAGGTTTTTCCTGTTCTTTACGTTCTAATTCTGCGAATGTAGCCTCATTGGTTTCCTGATAGCGAACATTAGCTTCTTCTAGCTTTTTGTTCATAAGTCCAAAGGCACCTAATACCTCTTTCCCCATATTGAGCGCCATCATAGAGATGAAAACCAGATACATCAGGTTAATCATTCGTTGTCGCGGTGAATTTGCTGCTCCTGCCATATAAACTAAATTTTATTAAGTTAATGAATCAAATAATTTAGAATTATCTAGCACCGCCCATTGCGGAAAGCATACCACCATATACGTTATTGAGGGATCTCAAATGTTCTTTAAATGAATTAACTTGTGCGTTCAAAGAGTTAAGATTATCCACCATACCTTCTTGAGCATTTACCTGAAGTTCAGTTCTTTCAAGCTGAATACGATAAAGAGAGTTAAGGGCTTCAAGTTGTACAGCAGCAGTAGTAAGCTCTTCACCATATTTGTGAGTAGAAGCCACTGCATCAGCTGCAGGTCCTATATTCTTAGCTGCTCCTTCGAAGCTACGGATACTTCTAGCCAAAGAGTTCATTAATTCAGCATCAATATGAGCTTCTCTTAAGAGATTATCTAATTTCTCAGATAATGATTCGCGAAGCACTCGGTCTTCTTGGCCCTGAGGAGCTGCTAATTGTTGTACTCCACCTGCATTGAAGTTAAGTTGTCTAGGTTCCCCTCCTGCTAGTTCAGGGAATACACGTGTCCAGTCTAATCCTTCTTCTATAGGCTCGAAAGCTGCAATAGCGAAGATAAGAGCCTCAGTAAGTAGCCCTATCGCTAAGAGAGTTCCCCCACCTACTTTAACAGGACCTAGAGGAAGTTCCCAGTGAAGAATTTTGAAAAGAGCCCCAATAATTACCACAGAAGCTCCCAAACCATAAACCATATTCATGATTTTTTTTGACGTCTTTGACTTTGCCATTTCTACTTTGTTTAATTTTTGTTATTTACTAATTTTTAATTTTTCTTATCTACGATTGGTCAAATTTCCTTTCTTAGTATCAATTCGTTGTACTCCCATAAAGCTTTGTACAGTACGGAAACCTATGTAACTACGAGCTGAATCCTGATACTCATAATCACGAGTAGCAACTTGGGTATAGAAAGCAACATCTTTCCAAGAACCTCCACGAATAACTTTACGTTTATTCTCCTTATCATTAGCATTCGGGTTCATTGAGGACATATATTCATATGAATTAGAATCATAAGAAGTATTTGTCCATTCAGATACGTTCCCTGCCATATTATAGAGGTTATATCCATTAGGATGGTATGACTTAGCTTCTACAGTGTAAAGTGCATTATCGGCGGCATAGTCTCCACGTGAAGGCTTGAAGTTTGCCATAAAGCAGGCTTTGCTATCAGTAGAATAGGGACCTCCCCAAGGATAAGTAGCTCCTTCCAATCCCCCACGAGCTGCAAATTCCCATTCTGCTTCAGTAGGTAAGCGGAAAGCATTAACATCTTTCTTCTTTTTCGCTTTCTGGAAAGAATTTTTGTAAAGGGTACGCCATTCACAAAAAGCCTTTGCTTGTCTCCAAGAAACTCCTACTACTGGATACTCACTATAAGCATAGTGCCAAAAATAGTCATTGTGCATAGGCTCATTATAGGAATAGTTAAAGTCCTTAATCCACACTGTAGTATCAGGATATATTTTAACTATTTCCTCTTTTATAAAGTCTTTACGACCTTTCTTATGAGAACGAGCTGCGGCTTCTATATCCATCCACTGATATTTGAAAACAAGTTTTTCAACATCTAATGGGCGTCTTCCATTGTAAGTCTCCTCAATAGGTACATACATAGAATCCATTACTTCCACATAATGTTCATCAGGATACTTCTGCTTATCCCAAATAAGTTTTACCTTTCTATTAATCTTACGGCTTTCAGGATTATCTTTATCACCATAATTTTCATACATATACTTGTCATAGGCAGTCATCTTCTCTTGGTCAGTATCCAGAAAAGCATATTTACCTATTCCTTCACCACCTGCTGATTGTCCGCTTTCTTCAGCCATAATAGCTAACTTACGACGTACAATAGAGTCACGTACCCAATTGACAAACTGACGATACTCTGCATTGGTGATCTCAGTATCATCCATATAAAAGGGGCTTACAGTTACCGTCTTAGTAGTAGCATCTTCTGTATGTGCTTTATCATAATCGGAACTTCCCATCACAAAAGCACCTCCTGGCACTAGAGTCATCCCATAAGGTTTAGGTTGTTTCCAGAGACCGCCTTTTTCTCCTACAAGCTCTCCTTGGTCATTCCCTCCCCCACAAGATACCACTAAGTATCCCATTAGAATAAGTGCTACTTTTTTTAGTTTCAATATCATAATCTACAATATTATTTAACGGGTCCACGGTAAGTACTTTATTCTCTTCCATAAGACACCTTAAAAGTCGTTTAATTTTTCACGAAATGGTTTTATAAAGCTTCTTTGAAACTTATTTGAATTCCAAGATTACATCCTCTATATAAGTGATATAATCTTTTCCTTGTTCTTTAAGGAATTGTTCAAAATATTTCTCACCTGCCTCTATTCCTCCAGCTTGCTCTACCTGCTGAATTTTTTGATAAAGAGGTGCTATATATTTCTCAATAGTTTGTTCAGGTACAGAGGTTCTACGCCCCATATAGTTAATAATCTGACCACTTGGATCACGAATAATATCGAAATCGGTAATTACCCAATAATATTCTCCAGATTTTGCTAAATTCTTAACAATTGCGTGGAAATTAATCCCTTTTTGGATATTATCCCAAAGAATTTTAAATATGGTTTTAGGCATATCTGGGTGACGAATCACACTGTGAGGCTTCCCTACAAGCTCTGCTTCTGTATATCCAGAAACATCCATAAATACCTGATTCACATACTCTATTGTCCCTTTAGCATCGGTTTTACTCATAATGGTTTTGGACTTATCCCAACCCACTTCTTTATTTACTGGTGTACTCATAAATCTAAATTATTTATTCGGCGCAAA
>CAJPPS010000045.1 GCA_905372595.1 uncultured Capnocytophaga sp.
ACTATATCTGGAACCGCAAAGAAGACCTGTACTACTACTTTACCAAAGAAAAAAATGAAGAGAAAAACACTTTCTATACAAAAGAAGCAGATATGGCATTATATAATGCCGATCTGAATAGATATTAGTAAATTTAAAATATATAAATCCAATGTCAAAAGAAGAAAAAATAAGAGAGATGTGTAACCTTATAATTTTGCATATTTCATCTAAAAAAGTCATTAACACAAGTTTCGCGTTTAGAAATATTTTTTCAAATCTATTAGGTTTCATTGTGGATGAAGCATCTATAATACATGAATTGCTATTAGAAGGGAAACTTGTAAGTGATGGAGTATTTGACAACTCTACATTTTACAAATCTGTTTCATGTACAGAAAAAGGAAAAAAGTATTATAACGACAACATTCATAAAATAGATATTATTGAAAGTGATTTTCCTGATAAAAAGTTGGAGATGTTACAATTTTATTTAGGTTTAAAACGTCCTTCATAATACCGCTGGACAAGTAGCCAAACACAAGGAAGTACCCACAGGAATTCCTGTGTATTTGCCCACAGGGGTGATTAACCCCATACCAATGAGCAAACAGGTGCTTACCAACCCCGTGCCTACCCCTCTTAACCCTATCTCTTTTTTTAGTGGGAAGATAAAATCCTCTTTTGGGCGTTTATTTAAGAAAAGAAAGGATAAGACAAACAAGATACCTACCTCTGCTGCGGATAGTATGGGAGGAAGAATAAGTCAGAAAGGTAAGGATAATAAGGTAATCAGATCTGACGCATCTGCTTTTATGCCTAAAAATAAGAATATTATCAATACAGATAGAAGAAATAGAAGATCTACAGGGGGAGAGAATCAAATAGTTGGCATTGCCGAAGATGGTTATAGAGCAGGTACAGAACACATTCAAGCAAATACAAGAAGTATTCAAGATGCCTCTTTTACAACAGATAACATTAATAGAGTAGAAGATTATCTGAGAACTAATTTTCCTAATCCTGATGGAAGTATATGTGAAAATAATGAAGTTATGATTGATAGAGCAAGAGCTATAGAAAGAGGAGAATTGGAAGCAACTGATACAGATAAGGCTTTTTTAACCCATGAATTAAGAGAAAGGGAATTAAGAGAGACTGGTATGGAATATAATGAAGCACATGCTCAAACGTGTAAGGAATATGGATTTGATGCTAATGCAGAGAATACAGAACCTCATCCTTATTTTTTCTAAAGAAGCACAAGATGCTTTTGATAAAGCTGAATTAGAAAGAGCAATAAGATAATAGTTATTAATATGACACAAGAAGAACAAAATTTATCAGAAATATGTAAATTTATAATATTAAATCTTTCTTCTATAAGAGTAATTGATAGTAGCTATAGATTTAGAAATATTTTTTCAACTTCCTTAGGTATTTTAATTAACGAATCTGCTATAATTCAAGACTTAATAAAAGAAGGTATGATTAAAAGTGAAGGTTTAATTGACAAATCTCCTTTTTATAAGTTTATTTCATGCACAGAAAAAGGGAAAAAATACTATGATAACAACATATATAAAGTTATTATACCAGAATCTTATTTCTCAGAGAAAAGATTAGATTTAGTAAAAATATTTTTAGGTTTAAAACGTCCTTCATAGATTATGCCCACCCACTCTACATACTCTTCCTCTGTCAATATTTGACAAACATATTAGTAAAACAGCACAAGTTACTACTGACGAATGGAAAGGATATAAACCTATAAAAGACTTTAATATAACTCAAATTTTTAGTAATGATGGGAAGAATTTTCCTACATTACACAAAGTAATACACCAAGTAAAGTCTTGGATAAGAGGTATATATTCTTGGGTTTCAGAATTTAACATAGACCGCTATTTAGCTGAGTATAGTTTTAGAATCAATCTCTCACAAAATAAAGATACTATCTTTAACAAATTAATGAAAAGAATTGTAGAGCGTTCTCCCGTTTCCCAAAGTCAATTAGTATGTAGCTAAATAGACACCTCAATAAATTTTTTTACAATCATCTATCTTTCAGAGAATTAAAAAAGGTAATAAGTAAAAGTGCTTATTACCTTTTCTTTTTCTCAGATAGAGATTAATATCCGAAGAGTTCTTCTAGGGAAAGCTTCTTGAATTCTCCAATTTTTTCAAGTTCTTCCTTAGAAAGTTTCTTTTCAGAAGCCAAAATTACATAAGTATAAGGCTTTTTAGAAAGATACTTATCATGGAAGTCCTTCACCTCTTTCATTGATATTTTATCTATATTCTGATAGATAGACTTTCTGATATCCTCATTAAGTCCTAATTGTTTTGCTCCTAAGTAGGTATAGATAATATTATCCTGAGTAATACGTTCGGTCTGGATATCCTTTTTGAGCTGTTCCTTAGCCAAATCCAGATTAGCAGGTAGCTCTGGCATTGTAGTAAGCAACTCATCCATTGTAGAAATCGCTTCCTTGAGCTTATCTGCCTGAGCGCCTACATAAGCAAGCATATAGTACTTCTCTGATTTTTCCCTTGGAGTTCTATACATTCCATAAGTACTATAAGCCAAAGCCTTACTCTCACGAATTGTTTGGAATACCAAAGATCCCATACTTCCTCCAAAATAGCCATTGAACACTTTAATTACAGTACTTTCATTAGGATTATAGGGAACAGTATTGCGTATCCAACGTGTTTCAGCTTGAACCATATCATAATCTGTAAAGAGCACTTGGTTCTTTACTTGTTCTACTTGCTTAAATTCTTGAGCTGCAGGAACTTTGGCAAACTTAGCGGGCACTTTATGTAACTTGCTGAGCTTGGAAGTAAGTTCCTTAAGAGAAGCAGGTCCATAATAAATCACCTCTTGTTCTACATCGTTAAGCTTCTTAAGTCTATCCACCAATTCTTGTGCGGTAGTAGCTTCTATCTCAGCATCCGAAAGGGTATGATTATACTTATTCTTTGCTCCATAGATGGCATAGCTAGTGAGCGCCTGCATTATTTGGTTTCTATTTGCCTTAGCATCAGTACGAGACTTATAGATTCTTGACTTCAAGGATTTTAGAGCCTGTTCATCTATCTTAGCGTTTAGAACAAGATCTTCATAGAGCTTCACAGCGGCTTCAAAGTTCTCTTGTAACCCCTCAATTGTAACGAAAGTATATTCTTCGCTAGTGGAAACTCTGAAGCTAGAGGCTATTTTATAGAATTCCTTAGAGATTTGCTCAGCTGATTTCTTATCAGTTCCTAAAAATTGGATATACTGGGAGGCTAAACTCATCTTCAGGTCATTGAGAGAGCCTATTTTATATCGGAAATTCAAACGATAAAGCTGATTATCTTTGTTTTGTACATAGAAAACATCTGCCTTTCCTAGCTTAGATTTCTGTAAATCCTTATTGAAATCCAAGAAAATAGGAGCTACAGGAGTGCTTGGCATCTGATTTATCATTTTAACAAATTCAGATTGCTTATCAGCGTTAGTTTCAACTGGTGTAATGGCTGGTTTTTCTATTTTTTCAACGCTGGTACGTTCTCCTTGGCGTTTATAAACAGCTACATAATTATTTCCCAGATATTTATTAACAAAAGCAACGATATCTTGCTTAGTAATCTTAGAGAGGTCTTCCACATAAGCCACCTCATCTCGCCAGTCCACCTTACCTGTAAAGGCATCCATTAAGGCATAAGCCCTATTGCTATAGGATTCTGTATCTTGTATTTTTCTTTTTTTGATGTTATTAACGATAGAGAGAATCAGGTCATTATCAAAATTTCCTTTTTTAAGATTCTCAATTTCATTGAGTAAGAGACTTCTTACTTCATCCAAAGATTGCCCTTGAGAAGGAGAAGCGGTGAGGTATAGCAAGCCGTGATCAATTAATAGATATGTAAAGCCACTAGCTCGTAATAATTTTTGCTTTTTCACTAGGTTAAGGTCTATCAGCCCTGCCTTTCCATTGGTAAGTATAGAACCTACCAACTGAGCTAATATAGCATCTTTTTCCTGAGTGCTAGGGAAACGGAAAGCAATTGTAAGGCTTTCGGCGTCAGGTCCCACCACTTCTTTAACTATAGGGGAAGTAATAGGTGCTTCTTGCTCGAAAGTATATGGTGGTACTTCCTTATACTTCATATAGGAAAAAGCCTTATCTATCTTAGCAATTGCCTGGTCAGGATCAAAATCACCTGAGAGAATTACCGCCATATTATTAGGCACATAATAAGTATTAAAATACTTTCTGATTTCCTTCAAGGAAGGATTTTTAAGGTGTTCTACAGTCCCAATAGTGGTTTGTTGTCCATAATTATGTTTTTTGAACAAATTAGCCAATAATGTTTCCAATACAAGGCTTCCATCATTATCCAGAGAGCGGTTTTTCTCTTCATATACGGCTTCTAACTCGGTATGGAAGATTCTCAGAACAGGGTTACGGAAACGCTCCGCCTGTACCGCAATATACTTATCTAATGCATTGGCGGGCACATCATCTGTATAGACGGTCTGCTCGAAAGAAGTAAAGGCATTGGTACCTTGGGCTCCCATTGCAGACATCATTTTGTCATACTCATTAGCAATCGCATACTTACTAGCTATTCCCGAAACCCTATCTATCTCCTTATAGATTTCTTTCCTCTTCTGAGGGTCTTTGGTTTGGTTATATTGCTCATATAAAGCATCTATTTTATCCAGTTCTTTCTTTTCTTTTTCCCAATCAAGGCTTCCGTATTTATCGGTTCCCTTAAAGAGCAAATGCTCCAGATAGTGTGCCAATCCTGTATTGGTAGCTGGATCCGTCTTACTTCCTGCTCTAACGGCTACATAGCACTGTATACGTGGTTCCTTGTTGGTAGGACTCAGAATGACCGTTAAGCCATTCTTGAGGGTGTAGAATCTTGCCCTTGTAGGGTCATTTGTTACATACTTATAGGTATATCCTCCTCCCTGAGCTTCTTTCCACTGATAAGATTGTGCTTGAGTGCTAAGAGAAGTGGCTATTCCTAGTATTCCCAAAAATAGATTTTTTTTCAGCATAATTATAGATATTTTTTATCTTTGAAGCTACAAAGGTACGTATTTTTTTTGAATTTTAGCCTATCAAAGTACAGAAGTTATTCAGCAAAATTAAACTGATTTAAGAAAAGAAGCCGTATTTTAGACAGGTTTAACTTTTATATATTCTTTCATAAGGTTTTTTATTCAATAAGAAATCGTAATTTTGCGGGTAGATTAAAAATAAAATTATTACGCAATGAAAAAATTTGTACTTATCTTATTAGGAGGGCTTGTGATGACTTCTTGTGTATCCAACAAAAAGTTCCGAGAACTCCAAGAACAACTCAAAAGCACAGAGGACTTGCTCAATACGGCTACTGTAAAACTCAATAGTTGCCTTAAGGACAAGGAATTATTACAATCCAAGAATGACATCCTACAGAAGAACAATGATGGATTACTCACCAACCTAGGGAATATGACAATGCTTACCCAAAAAGGAGCCGACAACCTAGAACGTTCTCTAGAGAGCCTTAAGGAAAAAGACCTCACTATTAAGCATCTTCGTGATGCCGTGACTCGAAGAGATTCTATTAACCTTGCTCTTGTACAGAGCTTAAAAGGAGTATTAGGCAACCTAGATGACCAAGATATTACTGTTCAGGTGGATAAAGGAGTCGTTTATGTATCTATCTCTGACAAAATGCTCTTTAGCAGTGGTAGCTATAATGTAACCCCTCGTGCTCGTGAAGTATTAGGAAAAGTAGCTAAAGTAGTGAATAACAAGCCTGACTTTGAATTTATGGTAGAAGGACATACTGATAATGTGCCTATTAAGAATGCTTGTATTAAGGATAATTGGGACTTGAGCGTACTAAGAGCTACCGCCGTAGTACGTATCCTTCAGGATGACTTTGGAGTAACGGCTTCCCGTATGACTGCAGCAGGGCGTAGTGAATATGTACCTGTTACCTCCAATGCTTCTGCAGAGGGACGTGCGCTAAACCGCCGTACTCGTATCATCGTATTACCTAAGCTTGACCAGTTCTATAATATGATTGAGCAAGGAATGAAAGATCCCAAAATAAATTAGTCTATCTATATTCATATTTATTTTTGATAAAGAAAGCTGTCCTTCTTCTGGACAGCTTCTTTTATTATTAAGTAGATATAACCTACTATTTTTTGTATTTCTTAGCAGTAAGTTCTACTATTTTCAGAATTACATCTATTGCCTTAAGCAAGCTAGGAACGGGTAAATATTCATACTTTCCGTGGAAATTAACCCCTCCTGCAAAGATATTAGGACAAGGAAGCCCCTTGAAGCTCAATTGGGCTCCATCGGTACCGCCACGAATGGCTTGTATCACAGGGGTAACCCCTACCTCCTTCATTGCTTCCTCCGCAATCTCCACAATATGGATTACAGGTTCTATCTTCTCACGCATATTATAATACTGATCTTCTACCTCCAACTCAAAAACCGCATCCTTATGAAGTTCCTTAAGGTCTTTTACTATGGTGTGTAAGAGTTCTTTGCGTGCATTGAACTTATTGCGATCGTGATCACGGATTATAAGGTTGATATATGTATTTTCTACATCTCCCTTAATATTCATTACGTGGAAAAAGCCTTCTCTTCCCTCTGTACGTTCTGGGATTTCATCCTCAGGAAGCATTTCTATCAGTTCGCTAGCAATAAGTACGGCATTGACCATACGCCCTTTGGCTGTACCTGGGTGCACACTCTTTCCTTTGATATGAATTTTAGCTCCTGCCGCATTAAAGCTTTCATATTCTAGCTCTCCTATGTGGCTTCCATCCATTGTATAAGCCCATTCTGCTCCAAATTTAGGTACATCAAACTTATGAGGACCTTTACCTATTTCTTCATCTGGAGTAAAACCTATACGTATTTTCCCGTGTTGTATTTCTGGATGTTCTATCAGGTATTCCATTGCAGAAACAATCTCGGCTACGCCCGCCTTATCATCAGCTCCTAAAAGCGTAAGCCCATCAGTAGTGATTATGGTCTGTCCTATATATTTTTTTAGGTCGGAAAAATAAGAAGAAGAGAGTACAATTCCTTCTTTCTCATTTAGCACAATATCTCCTCCATTATAATTATAAACAAATTGAGGATTGACATTGGCTCCTGAGAAGTCTGGAGAAGTATCATAATGTGCTATAAAGCCGATTGTAGGCACTTGATGAGAGACATTTGAAGGGAGGGTAGCCATAATATAACCATATTGGTCTATCTCTACCTCTTGTAATCCAATAGCTTTAAGCTCATCTACCAGAAGATGAGCTATATCCCATTGCTTTTCAGTACTTGGTGTGGTAGTACTCTCTGGGTCAGATTGTGAATCCACCTTCACATAGCGGATAAAGCGATCAATAATTTTTTTCTCTTGCATAATGCTAAAATTAAGAATTTTCAAAATTACGTATTTTTTGAAAATTGACCAAATTTTTTATGTTTTATTTCCATTACCTATAAAAAAAGGCTACCTCTTGGGTAGCCTCTTATAGATTATTTTTTGGTAGGTAGCGGATAAGTTCCTTCTACTAGGATACTGCTATCTACATCTTGGATATTACGATGACCAGAGAAAGCCATTGTGGTATCCATTTCATCATATAATATTTGTAAAGCACGAGTTACCCCTTCTTCTCCATAAGCCCCGAGACCATACACAGGAGCACGTCCTAGCATAATACCTTTAGCTCCTAGTGCCCACGCTTTGAGCATATTTTGCCCTGTGTAGAAACCAGAGTCAATCCATACTTCCGTTTGGCTACCCACTGCACTTACGATGTCTGGCAAAGCTTTGATAGAGGAAATGGTATCGTCCATTTGGCGACCACCGTGATTGGAGACGATGATGGCATCTGCTCCGTATTTTACAGCTTCCTGAGCGTCTTCAGGAGTCATAATTCCCTTGAGGATAATAGGTCCTCCCCAGAGCTCCTTAATCTCAGCAATATCCTTCCAGCTAAGGCTTGGGTCAAACTGTTCTTTTGTCCAAGAAGAAAGGGAAGAAAGGTCTGATACGTTCTTAGCGTGTCCAGCAATATTACGGAATGTCCAGCGACGATTACCAAATACATAGCGCAATCCCCAAGGAATCTTGGTAGAAAGGTTAATCATATTAGGAATGGTGAATTTGGGAGGAGTAGAAAGTCCATTCTTAATATCACGGTGACGATTTCCAAGCACCTGCAAGTCCACCGTAACCATAAGAGCAGAACATTTGGCTTCTTTAGCTCGACGGATAAGGTCTTTCATAAACTCACGGTCACGCATCACGTAGAGTTGGAACCAGAAAGGCTCTACACCAGCTTCCACTAAGTCTTCAATAGAACAGATAGACATTGTAGAAAGAGTAAAAGGAATTCCAAACTTCTGAGCAGCTTTAGCCATATGAATTTCTCCATCTGCCCACATCATTCCCATAAAGCCTACAGGGGCGGTCATAGCTGGGAATTTTACTTTTTGTCCTAAAAGTGTAGTTTCGAGGGTACGGTTATCCATATCTACCAAGATCTTTTGCTTGAACTTGATAGGATTGAAGTCAGAAACATTTTCACGGTAAGTTGCTTGTGTCCAAGAACCTGTATCCACATACTCATAGAACATCTTAGGTACATTGCGCTTACATACTACGCGCAAGTCCTCAATGTTGGTCATTTTTGTTAAGTCTTTCATTCTATAATTTTTTTAATATAATTGCTTCTGTATCAAGGATAAATTTCTTAAAAAACCACCCCTTGTTTTCTGGTGGCAAATGTAAGAAATTATTTTGGTTTATGTCATAT
>CAJPPS010000046.1 GCA_905372595.1 uncultured Capnocytophaga sp.
GAGTAGGAGAATAAACTAACTAAACTCATATGGAACTTTTCTTAAGTATTTTTCCTATTGTATTACTTATCTACTTAATGGTTAAGCGCAATGCTTTTCCCTCATATGTAGCCCTTCCCTTAATTGGTGGACTGGTATACTTATTACAACTATTCTATTTTAAGAATGAATTTATTATTCTGAATGCTAATATAGTTTCAGCTATTGTATCGGTATTTACTCCTATTTCCGTTATTTTCGGAGCAGTACTATTCAATCGTATGATGGAAGTTACTGGTGCGATGAATACCCTCAGACATTGGCTGGGGAATATCAGTCCTAACCCTGTGGCACAGCTAATGATTATTGGATGGGCATTTGCATTTATGCTAGAAGGTGCCAGTGGTTTTGGTACTCCTGTGGCAATTGCGGCACCTATTCTTGTGGGACTAGGCTTCAAGCCCTTACAAGTAGTTATGCTAGCCTTAGTAATGAACTCTGTTCCTGTCTCTTTTGGAGCGGTAGGCACCCCTACTTGGTATGGTTTTGGCACCTTGCTTAATAGTGGATCCATTGGAGAGAAAGAAGTTACTCTTATAGGACAGATCTCTGCTCTGATACATTTCTTGGCAGGTTTTGTGATTCCTATATTAGCATTGCGATTCATTGTCAGCTGGAAGCAAGTACGAGAGAATATAGTCTTTATCCTCATCAGTATTCTTTCTTGTACTCTCCCCTACCTGCTTATTGCTCAGTTCAATTATGAATTTCCTTCTCTTGTAGGAGGTGCTATAGGCTTATTTATTTCAGTATTTGTAGCGGGTAAGGGTATTGGCTTAAAGAAGAGCGAAGAGGCTCAGGAGAAATCCCCTATCGCTTTAGGCACCCTAATAAAAGCACTCTCTCCTACCCTTATGCTTATTGTCATTCTTGTTCTTACCCGTATCAAACAACTTCCCCTAAAGGAAATGATGAATGACACTACCAACTTGTTCAATTTTTCACTGGGAGAAATAGGAGATATACGAGTAAGCAAAGGACTTATTTTTAGCTTAGAGAACATTTTTGGCACAGGTGTTTCAGATAGCTATAAGCTTCTGTATACTCCAGCACTAATTCCCTTTGTGGTTACTGTTCTGATTTCTATTGGTATTTTCAGTATTTCTTGGGGAAATACCCAACAGCTTTTTATGAGTAGCTTTAAGCAAATCCAGAAACCTTTCCTTGCCCTAGTAGGTGCAATGATTATGGTGAAGCTTATGATGATAGGAGGAAAAGATTCTATGACACAAATTATTGGAGCAGGGCTTGCCAATACTACCCAACAATACTGGGTATCATTTGCTTCTTTCTTAGGGGCTGTAGGTGCCTTTTTCTCAGGTTCCAATACGATTTCCAATGTTACCTTTGGGGCTGTACAGTATTCTGTAGCGGAATCGGCAGGGCTTTCTATTCCTCTGATTCTAGCGCTTCAATCGGTAGGGGGAGCAATGGGGAATATGGTATGTATTAATAACATTATTGCGGGTTGTTCCGTACTAGGTATAGAAAATGCAGAAGGTGCCATTCTGAAAAAGACTGTTATTCCTATGCTTGTATATGGAGCTATTGCCGCTTTAGGAGCGTACTTAGTTATCAAGCCCTTATTCTTCTAATTTGCTATGAAAAAGGTCATCTACCAAGTTCTGGTAAGGCATTTTGGCAATAGCCAGACACGTAATATTCCTTATGGTACCATTGAGGAAAACGGTGTAGGAAAATTCTCTGATTTCACAGAAACAGCCCTCAAGGGCATTCGTGAACTAGGGGTTACTCACATCTGGCTTACGGGTGTATTACACCATACCTTGGTAGGTGACTATACTCATATAGGTATTCCTAACGATATTCCCTATCTGGTAAAAGGGCGGGCAGGTTCTCCTTATGCCATAAAGGATTACTATAATGTCAATCCTGACTTAGCGGACGATCCTGAAAGGCGCCTAGAAGAATTTACCCAATTGGTAGAGCGCATTCACCAGCAGGGAATGAAAGTGATTATAGATATTGTCCCCAATCACGTAGCCAGGCAATATCACTCTATTTCACTTCCTAAAGGAGTGAAGAACTTCGGGGAAGATGACAACACTACCGTTATCTACGCCCGAAACAATAATTTTTATTACAATATAGGGGAAAAATTACAGCTCCCTACTACTGCAGTTGCTTATGAGATAGGAGAAGCCTCCCTTGAGGCATTACAGAAGTCTTCCTACGAGGAATTTCCGGCTAAATGGACAGGAAACACCCGTAGTTCGTCACCAGAAATTACTGATTGGTATGAGACCATTAAGCTTAACTATGGGGTGACTCCTGATGGAAAGAAAGATTTTGATACACTTCCTGAATTTTTCAGGCGATTAGGCTGTGAAGAGCATCAGTTCTTCTGGCGTAATAAAATCATTCCTGATACGTGGATCAAAATGAAGCATATTGTAGAATTTTGGCTTTCCTTAGGAGTAGATGGCTTTCGGTATGATATGGCTGAAATGGTTCCTGTGGAGTTCTGGAGCTACCTGAACTCTTTTATCAAAATAAAGAATCCCTGTAGTGTTCTCATAGCAGAGATCTATAACCCAGCTCTCTATGAAGATTTTCTAAGGTTGGGAAAGATGGATTATCTATATAACAAAGTAGGCTTATATGATACCCTGAGAGACATTATCTGTTATGAGCACTCCACCGATAGGATAGATGAAGCAGAAGCGTCCTTAAGTTATATGGGAGTATCTATGCTTAATTTCCTAGAGAATCACGATGAGCAACGCATTGCCTCTTCTGCCTTTGCAGGAGATGCTAAGCGTGCCTTACCTGCTATGGTTGTTAGTACATTCCTCCACGAATATGCTGCTACAATGATTTATGCTGGGCAGGAAGTAGGCGAACGTGCTGAAGAACAAGCTGGTTTTGGAAGTCCCTCACGTACTTCTATCTTTGATTATATAGGGGTACCAGCCCTACAACGATGGACAAACCACCACGCTTTCGACGGCGGGATGCTCTCCGAAGAAGAACAATGGCTCAGGGATTATTACCGACGACTTTTACAACTTCCCGTGAAGGGAACTTTCGAGAATATCCATCAGTATAACCGAGCACATACCCCTTACTATAATGATAAAGTGTATAGCTTTGTAAGGGAAGATGTATGGGAAAAATGGATTATCGTCACCAACTTCAGCCCTAGAGATTCTTTTGGCTTTGACCTAGCCCTCCCTCCTTATCTCTTAGAAAGGAGAAGACTCCCTGATGGAGCTTATCCTGTTACTGACCAGCTGTATGGAACTGTACAAACTACCCTTCATATACAAGGCACCCAAGCGCACTTACGGGTAGAGATAGCTCCTTTGCAATCCTTAATATTTCTATTTGACCATCGCTTGCTTCGTTTATAATTTTTATGTTAAATTTCTTGTAGTTATAATATAAAATATGTAATTTTGGGTCGTTCTAACAATTTTCAAAATTATATATTATGGATGCTACAAAAACTTCCATTCTCCTTGGAGTGGGATTATTTATTTCTTTCGCTTTATGCTTGTTGTATCTGCTTGATTGCACGCTCTTAGAGAGTGTTACTCTTTCTACTATTATTTCCTTTCTCTTGTCTATTACTTGGTTCAAAGCAAGCAGTTATTTTCTGCATAAGAAGTAAAAAAAATTTGCCTAGGAGATACAAATATATTACCTTTGCTAAAGAAATAGAACATACCTCCTTAATAGCATATCAAGAATGGAACATATTTATTTTATAGGAATTGGAGGGATAGGAATGTCTGCCTTAGCTCTATACTTTCACTCCAAAGGAAAAGAAGTACGAGGCTATGACCGAACTCCCTCCGACATTACTCATTCCCTTGAAGAAAAAGGGATTGCAATAACCTTTACTGAAGATTTGGACTTTATCCCCAAGCATTACACTCCTGAAAATACACTAGTGGTATACACCCCTGCTATTCCTAAAGAGCATAGGCAGTTGGTGTATTTTCAAGAACATCAGTACAAAGTGTGTAAGCGCTCAGAAGTACTAGGACTGATCACACAGGAAAGTTTTTGCCTTGCAGTAGCGGGTACCCACGGGAAGACTACTACTAGTAGTCTTCTAGCCCATCTTTTGGTAGAGAATAATGCCCCTGTAAGTGCCTTTTTAGGAGGCATCTGTGAGAATTTCCAGAGTAATTTTATCTGCAAAGGAACAGAGATTACCGTAGTGGAAGCTGATGAATTTGACCGTTCTTTCTTGCGCCTCTCTCCTACCATTGCTTGTATTACAGCGGTAGATGCTGACCATTTGGATATCTATGGTGATGCACAAGAATTTCTTAAGGGGTTTGAGGATTTTACCCGTCGAATAAAAGAGGGAGGAAAACTGATTGTTCGTAAAGGAATTCCTTTTGAGGGACTCACCTATGGACTGGAATCTGGCTGTGATTATCAAATTACGAAGGTAAGAATAGAAAACGGAGGCTATCTCTTTGATATAGAATATACAAATCCAGAAAATGGAGAGAAACAAATCGCTCCTAACTGCCGCTTGTATAAGCCTGGTGAACATCATCTATTGAATGCTCTCGCTGCAGTTGCGGTAGCACATCAGGCAGGGTTTGACCTTATAGATTTAGGAAAAGCTTTGAGTACTTTCAAAGGAGTGAAGCGTCGTTTTTCTTATATCATTAATACTGAAAAACAAGTATTTATAGATGACTATGCTCACCACCCTACTGAACTCAATGCCTTATACAATGGTGTAAGGACAATGCATCCTAATGAAGAGATTACAATTCTGTTCCAGCCCCATCTTTTCACCCGTACTCGGGATTTTGCAGAAGGATTTGCCAAGAGTCTTTCTCAGTTTGATAGAGTGGTATTATTGAATATCTATCCTGCACGGGAACTTCCTATTGAAGGAATTACCTCTGAATGGTTGCTTTCTCAGATAGAGAATCCGAATAAGATACTGATTGAGAAATCAAGAATTACGGACTATTTACGAGAAAACCCAGCTCCCGTACTAGTGCTTGCAGGAGCAGGAGATATCGGGGTTGAAGTGGAAACGATAAAAAACTTCTTAGAAAAATAGACTAAAAACTTGCACAAATAAAAAAAAGTCCGTACTTTTGCGCCCGAAATAAGGGAAGATACTCAAGCGGCCAACGAGGGCAGACTGTAAATCTGCTGGTTTTACCTTCGCAGGTTCGAATCCTGCTCTTCCCACAGAGTCATTCTTAGTGAATGGCTTTTTTTATTTATAACTGAGGAATAACCTAATAACCCCTATTGTGAACAATGAAAAGTTATATTAAAGCTATTTCCACCTACTTTCCTAAGCAAATTCTCACTAATGATGCTATCTCAGAAGAGTTTCCTGAATGGAATAGCGAGAAAATTCTTCAGAAAATAGGTATTCAGGAGCGACATATTGCTTCAAAAGAGGAATGTGCTTCTGATATGGCTTCTCAAGCTGTGCTTCGGCTGATTGAAGAATATAATTTGGATAAGAACAAGATTGATTTTCTACTCCTCTGTACTCAGACTCCCGATTATATACTCCCCACTACTGCCTGCATTGTACAGGATAAGGTAGGCTTATCCACTGATTGTGGAGCACTGGATATCAATCAGGGGTGTTCGGGCTATATTTATGGGCTTTCAGTGGCTAGTGGGCTCATTGCTTCAGGGAATTTTAAGAAAGTAGTCCTGGTTACCGTGGACACCTATTCCAAATACATTCACCCCAAGGACAAGGGAAACCTAAGTATCTTTGGAGATGCTGCTACTGCTACTCTCATCACCCCTGAAGGGGATTATGAGATTAAGCAACCTACCTTAGGGACTGACGGCTCTGGTGCTGAAAACCTTATTATTCGCAACGGTGGTACAAGACAGGCTCGGAATGAAAATCCAGAGGATTTGGACAATTTTATTGATATGAAAGGGGGAAAAATATTCAATTTTATTGTGAAACGTACCCCAGAAGTTATTCAAGCCAATTTAGCCTTAAATGGATGGCATTTTGAAGATATAGATCTTTTTATATTTCACCAAGCCAACACACACATCTTGGAAAAAGTGCGTCAGGATATGGAGATTCCTGTAGAGAAATTCGTTATCGAAATGCGGGATTATGGCAATACCATTTCTTCGACCATTCCTATTGCTTTTTCCGAGCACCTACGAAAGTTTCCCCAAAAGCCGAAAGAAAAGATTCTTTTCGTAGGCTTTGGAGTAGGGTATTCATGGGGGGCTATTTGTATAGAAACAGTCAAAAAACAAGCGTAAAAAGGAGCAAAAGATATGAAAAGAGTGGTTGTTGGGCTTAGTGGAGGTGTTGATAGCAGTGTTGCTGCCTACCTCCTACAGCAGGAAGGTTACGAGGTCATTGGGTTATTTATGAAAAATTGGCACGATGATTCGGTAACCATTTCCGATGAGTGCCCTTGGCTTGAGGATAGCAATGACGCCCTACTAGTAGCTGAGAAACTAGGAATTCCTTTTCAAACAGTAGATATGAGTGTGCCTTATAAGCAACGTATTGTGGATTATATGTTCCGTGAATATGAGCGAGGGCGTACTCCTAACCCTGATGTTCTGTGTAACCGAGAAATTAAGTTTGATACCTTTATGGAACTAGCCTTAAGCTTAGGAGCTGACTATGTTGCCACAGGACATTACTGCCAGAAAAGAGTACTTTCTACAGGTGGAGCACCTATTTACCAGCTTTTGGCAGGTGCCGATGCCAATAAAGACCAGTCCTATTTCCTCTGCCAGCTCTCCCAAGAACAGCTCAGCAAATCCCTTTTTCCTATTGGTCACCTACAGAAATCCCAAGTACGTGCTATCGCTAAGGAGATAGGACTAGTAACTGCTGAAAAGAAGGATTCCCAAGGCTTATGCTTTGTAGGGAAAGTGCGCTTACCTGAATTCCTCCAACAGCAATTAGCTCCAAAAGAAGGTATTATCATTGAAATTCCTTCCACTTGGCAGGGATACCAGGCCAAGCAAAATCTCAAACTTTTCGAGTGTTATGAAGATGAACTCCTCTATCACTCCCAAAAGTACGCGTATGAACCTACCGATGGCAAGGTCGTAGGCAAACATCAAGGGGCACATTATTTTACTATTGGACAACGAAAAGGGCTCAATGTAGGAGGAACTCCTGAACCTCTCTTTGTCATTGATACAGATATACAGAAGAACATCATCTATGTAGGGCAAGGTCATAACCATCCTGGCCTAATGAGAAAGGCTTTATTGGTAAAAACAGAGGATATTCACTGGATTCGCAAGGACTTGGCTTTACACTTGGGAGAGTCAATGGAAGTTGAAGCTCGTATCCGCTACCGACAACCCCTGCAGAAAGCGCAATTATACCTCTCTCACGAGGGCTTATTTGTAAATTTCGAAACTCCTCAGAGTGCCATTACCTCAGGACAATTTGTAGCTTGGTATATAGGAGAAGAACTAATTGGCTCTGGCGAAATTTGTTAAATTTTTATTTTAATTGCAAAAAAATCATTTTTTTTCGATTTTTTTTTATAAGTTTGCTTTTGAAAAAATAGAAACGTTATTTTATGTCACAAACAGAATTACAGGGAGCTGATAGCTCTGAGAAGAAAAAAGGAGGAGGCTTGCTGGTTGCTCTACTTTCGATTGCCTTAGCTGGTACAGGAGGATATGCTTTCTATCAGCATGGGGAGGCTGCCAAAAAAGAAGCTGCTATTCTTGAAAAACGCAATGAAACCATCAAGGAACTCGAAACTCTCCAGAAAGATTATGATTCGGCTGTAACCGTATCCAAACAGAATGCTGATGAACTAGCAGAAGCGAAAATTCGCATTGCTCAGTATATTGATTCGCTTAAATCAATGAAAGCAGACATCAATATTCTATTCAAGTATCGGGATCAAGTAGATTTGCTTAAGAAAGAACGCAACCGCCTATTGGCTATCAATGATTCCTTGCGCAAGTATAACATTCATATCACACAACAACGTGATAGTACAGCTACAGCTCTTAATCAGCGGACAGTACAGCTAGATTCCATCTCAAGGAAAGCCAAAGAGCTTAGCCAAGTGATTGATGAAGGTTCTATCCTTACCCTGAAGAGCCTTGTTGCTGAAGGAGTCAAAGAAAAATCCGATGGCAGATATATAAACAAGGAACGTGCTTCGGCTACCGACAAAATAAAAGTATGCTACACTGTAGGAATGAACCGCATTGCTCCTGTAGGAAATAGAACTTTTTATGTACAGATTACCAGCCCTAACGGAATCACCCTAGGAGAGAATGATACGGTATCTGAAGGTGAGAGAACTGTTAATTACAGTGCAGTAAGAACTTTTCTCTATGAGAGAAACCCTGTAGATGTATGTGAATATATTAGCTCTATTACTAAAAAATACGAAAGTGGAGTATATACAATCACTGTTTTTGATGAAAAATTACGGGAAATAGGAAAAACAGAAGTTCGATTACGTTAAATACTATAAGAAAATATAAAAAAGGCTCTTGAAAGAATTTTTTCAGGAGCTTTCTTATTTTTCTCCTTGCTTTTATAGATAATGTAAGTTGAGGTTAGCTAATACCCTTTCTGATAGGATGAACTTGAAATGTATAGCCAATAAATAGATATGATAAAAAAGACTACCCTTTTGGGATAGTCTTTTGTGAAAGTGGGTCCTACTGGATTCGAACCAGTGACCCTCTGCTTGTAAGGCAGATGCT
>CAJPPS010000047.1 GCA_905372595.1 uncultured Capnocytophaga sp.
TTGCTCAGCAACCTAAGCGGCAAGAGCCTGTAAGGGAATTGGTGACTGTACAAGAACCTGTTCTCGCAGGAGCTGTCGCTGAAATGGCTCCTCTGAAAGGCGTACAGCATGAGGATAAAATTGTCTATAACCTAGAGGATTATGCTGAGGTAGAGCAACACCTTATTCAAGCACAAGCTTCTCAGGTAGAAGAGGATCCTTTTGCTACAGAAATGCAACTGAAACAATTGCCTACACAACCTTCTGCTCCTACCAGACAGGAGGAAAATCCCAATCCACTTATAGGGGCACTCCTAGCAGGAGCTGATCACAGAAAAAAAGTATTCAAGACAGCAAGTCATCAATTCAGTAGCCAGAATATCTCTAAGATTGATGAGCTAGAGAATACACCTGCTTATCTTAGGCAAAATGTAGATATTAGTACTGCCTCTACAGCTGTGCTTCCCTCACGTAGTACACTGAGCTTAGATTCGAATAATACACCTCAAATAAGAGAAAATAATGCTTATCTACACGATAGAGTAGATTAATTATAGAAATAATGCAAAAACCTAGCATACCTAAAGGAACACGTGATTTCTCCCCTGAAGAAGTAAGGAAGCGAAATTATATTGTTCAGAAGATACAGGAAGCTTTCCAGCGATATGGATTTCAGCCTATTGAAACGCCTAGTTTTGAGAGAATGGAAACCCTTATGGGAAAATATGGAGAAGAGGGCGATAGGCTTATTTTTAGAATCCTTGATGCGGGGGACTTTCTTAAGGAAGTACCTCAGGAGATATTCCAAGAACAAAATAGCCAGAAGATGGTTTCTTACATTAGTGGGAAGGCACTCCGCTATGACCTTACAGTACCTTTTGCACGGTATGTGGTGCAACATCAGAATGAGATTACTTTTCCTTTCAAGCGTTATCAAATACAGCCTGTATGGCGTGCAGACCGCCCACAAAAGGGACGCTATCGTGAGTTTTACCAGTGTGATGCCGATGTAGTGGGAGCCAATGGTCTCTGGCAGGAAGTGGAATTTGTACAACTTTATGATACCGTTTTTTCTTCCCTATCTCTTAAGGGAGTGACTGTTAAGATGAACCATAGGAAAATACTTTCAGGATTTGCTCAAATGATAGAAGCGCCTGAGAAATTGGTGGATTTTACAGTAGCACTGGATAAGCTAGATAAAATAGGTAAGGAAAAAGTAGAAGAGGAGATGCTTCAGCGAGGAATATCTGCAGAAGCCATAGCTAAAATACAACCTGTTTTTGCCTTGAAGGGTTCTTTTCAGGAGAAAATAACCCAGCTTAAGGAACTACTTTCTAATTCTCCAATAGGCTTAGAAGGTGTCGCAGATTTGGAATTTATCTATCAGACAGTACAGGAATTAGGTTTACAAGCAGCTACTTTGGAACTGGATGTAACTCTTGCTCGAGGGTTGAATTATTATACAGGAACTATTTTTGAGGTAGCTCCACCTAAGGAAGTAGCTTTAGGTTCTATAGGAGGAGGAGGGCGCTATGATGAGCTTACCGAGATATTTGGACTTAGGGGAATGAGTGGAATAGGAATCTCTTTTGGATTGGATCGTATTTATTTGGTGATGAACCAAATGGATTTGTTTCCTCAGTTTCTTGAAGGAGGATTGGAGATTCTCTGTGTGAATTTTGGAAATCAGGAGGCTCTAGAGGCTTTTAAGCTGGTACAGCAACTGCGGGCTAAAGGCTATAAAGCAGAACTCTATCCAGAAAGTACTAAGCTTAAGAAGCAATTGGCTTATGCTGATAGTAGGCAAGTGAAGTATGTGATTCTTATAGGAGAAGAGGAACTCTCTCAAGGAAAAGCAGTTCTAAAGAATATGCAAACAGGGGTACAGGAAACATATCCTATTGGGCAAGTTCAAGAAATGATTTCTTTATAAATTAAATAAACTAGGCTCCTTCGAAGGAGCCTAGTTTATTATTCGATAGATTGGATAACTGCTTTTTCAGCTTCTTTTCGGCTACCGTCAAAGCCATCTACACCAGCTACAGTAGTGTATTTTAAGACATATTTTTTATTTGGATATAATCGGTTATAAACTCCTTGGCACATAAGAGTAGCCTCGTGAAAACCACAAAGAATAAGTTTGAGCTTTCCTGGGTAGGTATTCACATCTCCTATGGCATATACTCCTTCTATATTGGTTTGGTAATCAAGGGCATTATTTACCTTGATGGCATTTCTTTCTATCTCCAATCCCCAATCCGCGATAGGTCCTAGCTTAGGAGTAAGTCCAAATAGAGGAATAAAGTAATCTGTAGCAAGTTCTTCTTGACCATTTTCTTTCTGTAGAATAACAGAAGTGAGGTTATTTTCGCCTTTTAGGTCGATAACCTCACAAGGGGTGATAAGATTGATTTTACCTTGATTTTTGAGCTCTTTTACTTTTTCTACAGAATCTAAAGCGGCTCGGAATTCATTTCGACGATGTACCAATGTAACAGAGGCTGCAATCTTACTGAGATATATACTCCAGTCTAGAGCAGAATCTCCTCCTCCAGCTATCACTACACGTTTTCCTGTAAAGCGTTCTGGATTCTTTACAAAATACTCAACTCCTTTTTCTTCATATTGGCTAATACAAGCAATCTCTGGCTTGCGAGGTTCAAAGGTACCTAGTCCTCCAGCAATAGCTACTGCTTTTCCCTTGATTTGAGTACCTTTGTCAGTAGTAACAATAAAGGTATTATCGGCTTGTTTTTCAAGGGTTACAGCCGTCTCCGATAGGGTAAACTCAGGTTGGAACTGTTTGATCTGCTCCATAAGGTTGTCTATCAGTTCTCCTGCCCCTACACTGGGGTAGCCAGGGATGTCAAAGATAGGTTTTTTAGGATATAATTCAGTAAGCTGCCCCCCTGGCTGTGGAAGGGTATCTATTAGGTGGCACTTAAGGCGCAAAAGACCTGCTTCAAATACGGCAAAGAGTCCTGTAGGTCCCGCCCCTATGATGATAATATCTGTTTCTTTCATTGAGGAATATTTTTTGCAAAGTTACAAAATTAATGACAAATGACCAATGGTTAAAAAAGTAATAAATTATCTTTACAAGGTGCATTCATTACGGACTAATAACTCGTTTGCTTTTTAGGTCAGGCTTGTAATAGTTTCCCTCTACCTCTATTGCATCATCAAGATTGCCTAAGATTTCGTTTATCTTCCTAATTTTAACGGGGAGTGCGTCATATTCGTTTTCTTTTTTATCCACAAATAGGAGATTTTCTCCACGATAGACTGCCATATATTCCTCGTAGACAGTAGATGATACTATTCGCGTATATACAGCAGGAACAAACCGGGCATGGCTATCTCCATATTTGAAAAAACCTACTTTATCTCCTTTGGTGAGGATATGGCCATAATAATAATTATTCCTCTGAATACTATCATAGACGATAGGCAGTTTTTCCTTTCCATCTCCTCCAATAAAGCCCCATAGACTGTCTTTTTGAGTTAAGAGCAGACCAAGAGGCCATTCATATTTCAGAAATTTGTATTCTACAGGAGTAATCTGCTTTCCCTTGAGAGAAAAAATTCCTTTGAGACTGTCTTTTTGGACTAAGAAAAAAGGCAGTTTTTCCGATTCTTCATAGCTAATATAATCATATATAGGAGGGATGACCTCCTTGCCAAAGCTATCAATCACTCCCCAAGAATGCTCTTTTCGCGCACGTGCTACTCCATTCTTAAACCAATCCAATTCGTTATAAATAGGAGCGGTTAGGGTATCTTTATTTGTTCTAAGGCCATAATGTCCTTTATCAAAATAGACCATACTTTGATCTATGTTTTCTATCTTTTTAAAAAGATAACCACCAAAATAAGGCTCATACACATAACCATAGCCCATAAAGAAGTACCAAGAGCTCCCTTTCTCATCAGTAACAATATTTTGTTGTTCATCAGCCTTGAGATAGGAGCGTTTGATATCCCAACCCAAAAGAATAGGAAATAAGGGAAAGATAAGAAAGCGAGACTGATATCTAAAGTCCTGTTTTCGCCAACGACCTCGGAAACGCTTGGTATGGGTAGTGAGCTGTCCATTCTCTACCTTGTCGTAGGTTACATACAGGCGGTTGCCCTTAGGTTGTAGCTGGAAATGTAGGTATTTGTATGGATGTTCTTGAGCATCTTTTGGTAGGAGAGGAAAAGGACTTTCCTGATATTTCTTATTACCTTGCGAATAGGCATAGAAAGTATCTCCTGAGAGAGCCTCTATAGCTGACTTGTGAGATTGACAACCACTAAGGCTAAGAGTAAGGAGCATAAGGCTGCTGAAAAACCATTTCATAGGATAAGTTTTAGTAAAGTAATTTAAGTTCTTTGAGTCGGAAAGAGCTTATCACAGCATCTTCTTGTTCTACTTGAAGTTCCCCATTTTGGCTAACGCCTCTGATATATCCTATAAAACGTTCTCCGTTAGGAAACTCAAAAGTGGAAGGTTTATCTTTGCGGAATAGATGTTGATGATACTCTTCCAAAAGTGCTTCAAAATTTTCAGGACAAAGATTAGATAAATTGAAAGCTATCTCTTTAAGAATCATTTGCAAAACTTCTTCTAAAGGAAAAGTCCGTCCTGTAATCTTCTGGAGGGAAGATACATTAGGAAGTCCTTCAAAAAAAAGTTGATTCACATTCAGTCCAATTCCAATAATACTATTGGTAATAAGTTCTTTATTAAGAATATTTTCAATAAGTATGCCACAGATTTTCTTTTTAGCTGACAGAATGTCATTAGCCCATTTTACAGCAAGGTCAGGGATATATAATTTTTTTAGAGCATTAAAAATAGCCAATGAAACGCTTATATTCAGCAAAAAATGATATTCAGAAGGAAGTGCGTCAAACTTCTTTAATATACTAAAAGTCAGATTTTTATAAGGTTCTGAAATCCATTTTGCTCCTTGTTGTCCTCTGCCTTCTGGCTGTGAGAGAGCCCATACACACGTGAGGTCAGCGACTTCTTTCTTCTTGATGAGTTCTTTCAAATAAGTGTTGGTAGAATTTGTGGCATTAAGTTTGATAATTTCCATAAAATGTTATACCTTTGTCGCTTTGCAAAAGTAATTAAAAAAATTGAATGTCGAACGAAAAAAATAATACGCAGGAAATACTTTCTTCCATTCTGGAAGGGATACAGAAAGTAAAAGGTCAAGATATTACTATCCTAGACCTCAGAGAAATAGAAAACGCTGTATGTAGCTATTTTGTAATCTGTACAGGGAACTCTAATACACAAGTAGGAGCTATCTCTGGAGCTGTACAGAGGCAGACTCCTCAGAAGCCTTGGCATATAGAGGGGGAGCAGAATGCAGAATGGATATTACTTGATTATGTGGATATTGTAGTGCATATCTTCCAGCGACCCATACGCGAATATTATGATATAGAGGGCTTGTGGGGAGATGCCCGAATAACCCATATTAAAACAGATGAATAGTTATGAATGAAAATAAACCTTCTCGATTTTCTGCTTTCTGGTTCTATGCAGGATTAGCCCTGATTCTTTTCTTGGTACTGAATCCCATCTCTAGTACAGGACTCTGGAAGCAACCTAAGGAAATTTCACAAACACAGTTTGAAAAATATCTACAAGAAGGAGATATAGCCAAGGTGGTAGTTGTTAATAAGCATCAAGCACGTATCTACCTCTCTTCTCAAGCTCTTGAAAAGCCTAGTCATAAGGATGTGAAAGTGGAAAATCCGCTTTTCAAATCAACCCCAGATTCTGATATTCCTCAGTATAAGTTAGAAGTGGGAGTTCTAGAAAATTTTGAAAACCGATTCAATAAAATAGTTGCTGAAAAGGAACTTTCTCATACACAACTTATTTATAAAACAGAACAGAATTTCTTTGGGGATATCCTCATTACAGTGATATTACCAGTAGTACTTTTTGTAGGCTTGTGGATATTCCTTATGCGTCGTGCAGGAGGAGGTATGGGAGGCGGGCAACTCTTCAATATAGGAAGGTCTCGAGCTAGATTATTTGATGGAGAGAAGGATAAAAAAATCACTTTCCAAGATGTGGCAGGTTTGGAGGGAGCCAAAGAAGAAGTCCAAGAAATTGTAGAATTTCTTAAGAATCCTGAAAAATATACTTCTCTTGGAGGAAAAATTCCTAAAGGAGCTCTTTTGGTAGGTCCTCCTGGGACAGGGAAAACATTGCTTGCCAAAGCTGTAGCAGGAGAAGCAAAAGTGCCTTTCTTCTCCCTTTCAGGTTCTGATTTTGTGGAAATGTTTGTAGGAGTAGGGGCTTCTCGCGTACGTGATTTGTTCAGGCAGGCAAAGGAGAAATCTCCATCTATCATTTTTATTGATGAAATAGATGCTATTGGGCGTGCCCGTGGAAAAAATAACCTGACCAATGCCAATGACGAAAGGGAAAATACCCTTAATCAGCTCCTTACTGAAATGGATGGTTTTGGAACCAATACCAATGTCATTGTTCTGGCAGCTACCAACCGTGCCGATGTTCTAGATAAGGCTCTCCTGAGAGCAGGGCGCTTTGACCGACAAATTTATGTAGATTTGCCAGATTTGAATGAAAGAAAAGAAATATTCAAAGTACATCTCAGACCTATCAAGATTACAGAAAACTTAGATGTAGAATTTTTAGCCAAGCAGACTCCAGGGTTCTCAGGAGCTGATATTGCCAATGTATGTAACGAAGCAGCTCTTATAGCAGCTCGAAAAGGGAAAACATCGGTAGATAAACAAGACTTCTTAGATGCTGTGGATAGGATTATAGGAGGATTAGAAAAGAAAAATAAAATTATTACTCCTGAAGAGAAGAGAGCTATTGCTTATCACGAGGCAGGACACGCTACTGTAAGTTGGCTTTTGGAACACGCTGCTCCACTGGTAAAGGTAACTATTGTACCTAGAGGACGTTCCTTAGGAGCCGCTTGGTATTTGCCAGAGGAAAGACAGATTGTTCGTACAGACCAGATTGAAGATGAGATGTGTGCAGCCCTAGGAGGACGTGCTGCAGAGCAACTAACTTTTGGTAAAATCTCTACAGGGGCTCTTAGTGATTTGGAAAAAGTAACTAAGCAAGCTCGTGCAATGGTCACCATCTATGGGCTTAATGATAAAATAGGAAACCTTACCTATTATGATCCTACAGGCGAAGAATATGGCTTTACTAAGCCTTATAGCGAAAAAACAGCTCAGGTAATTGATGAGGAAATCAGTAGAATTATTCAGAAACAATATCAAAGGGCTCTTGAAATCCTTACTACTCATCAGAGTAAGCTAAGTACATTAGCCGAATTGCTCCTTGAGAGAGAGGTTATCTTTAAGGAAGATTTGGAAGCCATCTTTGGAAGAAGACCTCACGAAGAAAAAGAAAATTATTAAAAAATGATAATATCTTTAAGAAGGGTTTCTTTTAGATAAATATATATGTTAAAAAATAAGTAAAAAAGAGGTAGTTCTAAAAAAAAGAACTACCTTTGCCTAAATTTAAAAGAAAAAAGATGAAGAAATTATTAGTATTAGCTAGTATTTTTCTAGCTATTGGAAGTGCTTCGGCACAGAAATCGGCTCTAGACAAAGGAGGCGTACAGCTTAACGGAGGTTTTGGATTCACTGCTTGGGGAATTCCTATCTATGCAGGAGTAGATGTTGGTGTAGCAGATCAAGTAACTGTAGGAGGAGAAGTATTCTATCGTGGAGAGAAAGTAGGAGGAGTGAACTATACCAACTTTGGAGTACTTGCCAACGGAAATTTCCATTTTCATAAAGTATTTCCATTACCTTCTCAGTTAGATGTATATGCAGGGCTTAGCTTAGGATACTACAGCTGGGATAATGATTTTGATAACAGATATATTCGTTTTACTTCTGAATATGATTCAGGACTTGCTGTACGTGTACAGACTGGAGCAAGATATTTCTTTACAGATAATTTTGCGGCTAACGGAGAGCTTTTCATTGAGAATAATGTAGGAACTGCAGGAGGGCTAAAATTAGGAGTTACTTATCAGTTCTAAACCAACTAAAAATCAAAGAGGCTTCCCTTAGGGAAGCCTCTTTCTTTATAAAGAAAAGAATTAAAATTTGTAAGTAAGTCCTGCTCCAAAAGCTTCTCTGATCTGGAAAGCTTTAGCAGCATCATCATCATAGATAGCTTGGAATATAAAGTTAGCAGAAATATAGTTATTCACTTTCATCAAAAGATTCAGAGTATAATCAATATCTACATTTGCTGGTTTATCAAGGTAGTTGCTGTATAAGTTTAAGGTGTTTTCTACAGTGATGTTAGGAAGAACATCAAATTTAGCATATCCATTTACAGCAGCACCGAACTCAAAACGAGAGGTTTTCCCTTTTTCTATCCCAAAGTGAGCAGCTGTTTCAGTAAATTTCTTATCAGTGAAAATAAGCCTTGAAGTAGCAGGAGCAATATTCACTTTTAAGTTGTCACTCTTTTTCCAAAGCATACCAGGACCGAAAGAAAAGTATCCTGGAGCCAAGAAATGAGTGGTTTCTGTACGGGTTTGTCTTCCTTGGTTATCCGTTCCATAAGTGTATCCTTTGTCCAATTGAGTTTGGAAATTA
>CAJPPS010000048.1 GCA_905372595.1 uncultured Capnocytophaga sp.
TATTAGAAGAAAAAATTTTCAGTTTTGTACTTTTTTCATTACCTTTGTGGGTGAATTCAAAAGCATTTAATTATGGCTAATAAGAAAGTAATCTTAATGATATTAGATGGTTGGGGAATTACTCAAAACCCAGAGGTTTCAGCACCATTTAATGCAAAAACTCCTTTTATAGAATCTTTAGAAAGAGACTATCCACACGCTTCCCTTCGGACAGATGGCGAATTTGTAGGACTTCCAGATGGACAGATGGGCAATAGTGAGGTTGGACATATGAATTTAGGAGCAGGACGTGTAGTTTATCAGAATTTGGTAAAGATTAATAAAGCTGTTCGTGAGCAGACACTTAATAATGAAAAGGTATTGGTAGAGGCTTTTGCTTATGCAAAACAACATCAGAAGAAAGTACATTTGCTAGGACTTGTTTCCAATGGAGGAATACATTCACATATAAATCATCTAAAAGGACTCTTGCTAGCTGCTAAGCAACACGAAGTTCCTAATGTATTTGTCCACGCTTTTACTGATGGACGAGATTGCGACCCTAAGTCTGGAGTAGGCTTTATAGAAGAATTACAAGATTATATGAAGCAAACAACAGGAACTTTGGCTTCAATCATAGGACGTTATTATGCAATGGATAGAGATCATCGTTGGCAACGTGTTGCTAAAGCTTATCACCTGCTTGTAAATGGAGAAGGCGAACATTCTACCAATCCTATAGAAAGTCTTCAAAAAAGTTATGTAAAAGGTGTTACAGATGAATTTGTAGAGCCTATTACTTTGGTAGACAATCAGGATAAACCCTTAGCTACCATTGCTCCTGAAGATGTAGTGATTTTCTTTAATTATCGTACAGATAGAGGACGAGAACTGACTCAGGCTCTCTCTCAAGAGGATTTTCCAGAAGAAAAGATGAAGAAACTTCTTCTATACTATGTTACAATGACTTGTTATGATGAGAAATTCCAAGGAGTTAAAGTTATTTATAATAATGATAATCTCAACAATACATTAGGAGAAGTACTGGAAAAAGCAGGTAAGAAACAAATCCGTATTGCAGAAACAGAAAAATATCCTCACGTAACATTCTTTTTCTCAGGAGGAAGAGAAACACCTTTTGAGGGTGAATCTCGTATCCTATGCCCTTCTCCCAAGGTGGCTACTTATGATTTACAACCTCAGATGAGCGCTAATGATATTGCTGATGCAATTATTCCTGAACTCAAGAAGCAAGAGGCGGATTTCGTATGTTTGAATTTTGCCAATGGTGATATGGTAGGGCATACAGGAGTAATGGAAGCCGCTATAAAAGCTTGTGAGACAGTCGATTCCTGTGCTAAACGAGTGATAGAAACAGCTCTGGAGAATGGATATAGTACCTTAGTAATTGCTGATCACGGAAACTGTGAGGTAATGCGTAATGAAGATGGTTCTCCTAATACAGCTCATACCACGAATCCAGTGCCTTTCATCCTAGTAGATAAAGATAAACTTCCTGTACAGGATGGAATTCTAGGAGATATTGCTCCTACTATACTAGACTTATTAGGAGTGGCGCAACCTACAGAGATGACACAACATTCATTGATAAAAAAATAAAGAATTAATAGGAAAAATCCTCCTAAATCATATTTTTAGGAGGATTTTTATTTCTAAACAAATCTTTTATAACTTGAAGGTATAATGTTTAAGCTATTCTAAGCCTTATAACTCTTTGGTTGAACCGTTTGTAGAAATAAGGAATTTTGTAGAGAATTCTGAAAATAAAAGGATATCGACCTCTTTCATAATCACTCATAAAATATTCTTTTTCTATATGAATTCTGCTATTCCAATCCTCCAAATTATGACTGTTTAGCTCACTCCATTTGAATTCAGGGCGCTGTTCTTTCTGCATAGAACCTAGAGAATCGTGATTTTTAGCGTGTCCTACTAATGAATAAGCAAGTATATCGAAGAGAATAGTAGCTTCATCTAACTCTTTACAAAGAGTTTTAAAGAAGGTTTTCACATCATTTCTATCAAAGTACATAAGAACTCCTTCTATGAGGATAAGAATGGGTTTTTGGTGTGCTTTTACGGTTTCTATCCATTGAGTATCGAAAAGAGAGAGTGGGATAAAGCTATGTTGCTCATTCTCTTGGAAAAATTTTTTGCGTAGGTTAATGGCTTCAGGAAGGTCAAGATCATACCAATGAGTAACTGAGGGGCATCCTAATCGCTCATAACGAGCATCTAGCCCTGCTCCTAGCTGAATAACTACAGCATCAGGATGTTGAGCTAAGAAAGATGAGGTTTCCTTGTCAAAAAGGCTTGCTCTGAGGCATACACCTGCTTGGCTAAATTTGGATTTTTTGAACTTTGAGAAGTCATAATCAATCTGAGAGATAATTTCCTGTGCTTTTGTATCTGTTAAGAAAGGCTGTTTATAATTACGTTCTTCAGCCTTTGCCCATAAGGTAATAAGCATTGTTTCAGGAATTTTACCTAAATGTTGGGGACTTTCTGTTTTCATTTTAGTAAGGTTTATTTTTACTAAACAAAAATAATAAAAAAAGCAATATAAATGTATTTATTAAATCTTAAAAAATACATTAATTTTTTGAAATAGAAAATTATGATTTGAATTTATAACAAATAATTCCTCCAAAAACTACCAATAAGCCCCGACTAAGAAAGTAAGTCGGATAAATGAGATAATACTATCTTCCTTAAGGGTGATAGGACTTTGTAGGCTCTTGATTTCTTCCTCATCAATAAAAACAGCAAAGAGCCCATCAGTAAAAGCTAATAAAGCAGTAGTTATAGCCTTATCAAGGTCGGCTAATTCTCGATTTTCTTTTTCTCCAAAGGTAATCCTCCCTTCTTCTGCTTGTTCGCTAATTTCTTTGGGGCTGAGAAAGGGTAGGAGAGAGGTATCTAATCGAGACTCATTGAAACGCTTAACTTCACTTCTGACACATTCTTGGATAAGTTGCTCAAGTGTTTCAGGGTTATTTTCTAAGGTAATCTCAATGATTTTTATCTTCTTTTTTCCTAGTCTTTTTAGGTGGATTTGCATAGGTTAAAATTATATTTTTCGTATATTTTTAAGAAAAATCCATTTCATCAAAACTACTTCTTTTCCATCTTGTTCAAAAGCTGCAAAACGAGGAGCAAGGAGGATAGCAATACTTCCAGAGATAAAAAAAGTAACTAAATGGGCTAATTTAGGAAAGAAATAGAGAATTCCTAACCGAATAAGTATAAAAAAAGCTCCAAAACAAAAGAAATTGAATATAAAAGCACGTGTTTTAGCAGACATATGTTGTATTTTTACAGTTATAAAAGAAAATCTGTGAAAGATCACAGATTTTTTAGAGGAATAAATTTAGCATCTTCTTCCGTGAGGGCAGGCGTGCCCCTGAAAAGCTCCACAACTAGTTGCTAGAAAACCTAAGGAGAGTACAATGCAGATAATTTTAATCCATTTCATAGTTGTGAGTTTAATTATTTATATACCCCATAACTGGTATATTTGTCCATTCTTTTTTCAAGTAATTTTTCTACAGAGAGTTTAGAAAGTTTCTTGTAGGTATCTTCAATGGTTTTTCTTACACTTTCAAAGATAGCAGGTTTATCTCTGTGAGCCCCTCCTAGAGGTTCTTTGATAATATCATCAATAAGTCCATTTGACTTCATATCTTTAGCAGTGAGCTTAAGGGCTTCAGCAGCACGCTCCTTATATTCCCAAGTACGCCAAAGGATAGAAGAACAGGACTCAGGAGAGATTACAGAATACCAAGTATTCTCAAGCATAAATACTTTATCTCCCACACCAATTCCTAAAGCTCCTCCAGAGGCTCCTTCTCCTATGATAAAAGCAATAATGGGTACCTGTAAGCGAGCCATTTCCAATAAGTTACGAGCAATAGCCTCTCCTTGACCTCTTTCCTCAGCTTCTATACCAGGGTAAGCTCCAGGGGTATCAATAAAGGTAACAACAGGAATGTTAAACTTTTCTGCTGATTTCATAAGCCTCAAGGCTTTGCGATATCCTTCAGGATTAGGCATTCCAAAATTGCGGTATTGTCGTGTTTTGGTATTATTTCCTTTCTGTTGTCCAATAAACATATAGGACTGGTCACCTATTTTTCCTAAGCCTCCAATCATAGCCTTATCATCACCTACAGTGCGATCACCGTGAAGTTCAATAAAGGTATTCCCACAAAGAGCATTGATATATTCCAGTGCATAAGGACGTTCTATATGTCTGGAAACCTGTACACGTTGCCAAGGAGTAAGGTTCTCATAGATTTCTTTTTTTACTTGTTCTAACCGCTTAGAGAGCTTTTTGCAAGTATCAGATACATCTACATTACTTTCATTTCCAAGGGCAATACATTTATCTAATTGTTCTTCAAGTTCCTTAATAGGAAGCTCAAAATCTAAATATTCCATATTCTTTTAGTTTGATTCTAAATGGCTCGGAAAGCCACCCTATTTAGCGAGGCAAAAATACGTATTTTTTTTGAAAAATATAAAAATTTAACGTTGGTGATAAGGTAGAATTTTAATTTCTGTTATCTTTAACTAATAAAATTCCATATTCCTTTATTTTTCCTAAGCAAGTCTAATGTGCGAGCGACATTTCGGTGGGCTGGATCGGTTAGTTCTGGGTCTATACGGATAAGGTCAGAAGCATAATCTCGAGCTATCTTGAGTAATTGATTATCCTTGACTAAGTCAGCTATTTTCAGAGCAAGAACGCCACTCTGTTGCTTTCCCATTAGGTCGCCAGGACCTCGGAGCTTTAGATCTACCTCAGCGATTTGGAAGCCATCATTGGTAGAAACCATTGTTTCCATACGAGTACGAGAATCACTACTGAGCTTCACATCGGTAATAAGGATACAATAGCTCTGTTCAGCACCTCGCCCTACACGCCCTCGTAATTGGTGTAGTTGGGAGAGTCCAAACCGTTCGGCACTTTCTATGAGCATTACAGAGGCATTAGGCACATTGACTCCTACTTCTATTACAGTCGTAGCTACCATAATCTGGGCTTTTCCTTCTACAAAAAGTTGCATTTGTGCTTCTTTTTCCTCTGGCTTGAGTTGCCCATGTACCATTGCTATTGTATATTTTGGTGCGGGAAAAGCGTTACAGAGCTGTTCATATCCTTCAGTAAGGTTTTTGAAAGAAAGAGCTTCTGATTCTTCAATTAGTGGATAGACTACATATACTTGTCTTCCTTTTTCTATTTCATTATGTAGGAATTGATATATTTTGCCACGTTGTCCATCATACTGATGTATGGTTTTGATAGGTTTTCTTCCAGGTGGTAATTCATCAATAACAGAAATATCTAAGTCTCCGTATAAGCTCATAGCCAGTGTGCGAGGGATAGGAGTAGCGGACATTATTAGAATATGAGGTGGGAGCAAATTCTTATGCCAAAGTTTGGAGCGTTGCTCTACTCCAAACCTGTGTTGCTCATCTATAATGGCGAGACCTAGATTCCGGAACTTAACCTTATCTTCTAATAGAGCGTGAGTTCCTATAACAATCTGTAAATAACCACTTTCTAGTTGTTCTAGGATAGTACGTCTTTCTTTGGTTTTAGTGCTTCCTGTCAGCAATGCAATAGGAATATGAGTTTTGGCAAGTAAGGAGGCAATTCCTTGAAAATGTTGTTGTGCAAGAATTTCGGTGGGAGCCATAAGGCAAGCCTGATAGCCATTATCCAAGGCAAGAAGCATAGAGAGAAGTGCAACAATGGTCTTTCCTGCTCCCACATCTCCTTGTAAAAGTCTGTTCATTTGAGCACCTGTTCCCATATCACTCCTGATTTCTTTGATGACTCGCTTTTGTGCATTGGTCAAAGGAAAGGGGAGATGTTCGTGATAGAAAGTGTTAAAATAATCTCCTACTTTTTTGAAAGGAAATCCTTTTAGTTTCTTGTTGAGGTAGTTTTTCTGTATTAGCTGGAGTTGAATATAGAAGAGTTCTTCTAATTTGAGCCGGAAAAGGGCTTTGGAAAGTAACTCTTGAGATTGAGGAAAATGTACTTGAAAGAGCGCTTCTCCTTTGGAGAGTAAGTGCAGAGGAAGAAGCATTTCCTTAGGGAGTGTTTCAAGAAAGTTTTTCCCCTCTTCTTGAAAAATATTCTCAATCAGCTTTCTAATTACTTTTTGAGTGATTCCTCGCTTGCTGAGCTTCTCTGTGGAGGGGTATACGGGCTGGATTTTGCTTAGAAAATGTCGTTGATGTTCTTCTAGGGTTTCCATCTCGGGATGAGGCATAGAAAAACAGCCTGCAAAAAGAGAACATTTCCCAAAAACTACATAAGGAATATTTAATAATAAATGGTCTTTAAGCCATTGAGAGGGGCGAAACCAAATGAGTTCCATTGTGGCTGTTCCATCAGTAAAAGTAGCAACAAGTCGTTGTTGGGCTTTATTTTTCCCTTCAACAGTCTTCAGGTGGATGATTCTACCAATGATTTGTACTTCAGCAGAAGTTTCCTTTAATTCTTGTATTTTATAGTATTGAGTTCTATCAATATAACGAGTAGGGAATAGATGTAGCAAATCCTGAAAATTTGTTACTTGAAGTTCACTTCTGAGCAGAGAAGCACGTTGGTCACCTACTCCCTTAAGGTATTCAATAGGGGTTTCTAGCATCTCAATACATTTTTTTTTAAACTCTAATTGTTAAGTATCTCTATAGTTACCATACCATCTGTATCTATTTTTTGGAGTGTGACAGTCTGAATTGTGTTAATTAACTGTGGATTCCAGGGAGTCTTTACCTTTACATAATTCTCTGTAAAACCGTGCATAAAGCCGTCTTTGTTATCACTTTCAAAGAGCACTTCGCGGGTGGTGCCGAGTTGTTTTTCGTAGAAGTGGTGTCGCTTCTTAGCCGAAAGTCCTCGGAGCATACGGCTACGCTTGGCACGTACTTCGCTGGGTACCACACCATCCATTTCCACTGCTTCGGTATTGGCACGTTCGGAGTAGGTGAAGACGTGTAAGTAGGAGATATCCAGCTCATTAAGGAAGTGATAAGTTTCCAAGAAATGTTCGTCCGTCTCGCCAGGGAAGCCTACAATTACATCTACTCCTATACATGCATCGGGCATCTCTTCACGGATTTTGGCAACTCTATTTTGGTAGAGTTCCCTGAGGTAGCGGCGCTTCATCTTTTTGAGAATATCATTGCTACCACTTTGCAGAGGAATATGGAAGTGAGGGACAAAGGTTCGACTCTGTGCCACAAAAGCGATAGTCTCATCCTTGAGCAAGTTAGGTTCAATAGAGGAGATGCGTAAGCGCTCTATACCCTCCACTGTGTCCAAGGCTTGGATCAGTTCCAAGAAGGTATGTTCGTGCTTTTTGTTGCCAAACTCCCCCTTCCCATAGTCTCCTATATTGACGCCAGTAAGGACAATTTCCTTGATGTTGTTCTCGGATATTTTTTTGGCATTCTTCAGTATATTCTCAATGGTATCACTGCGGGAGATACCACGTGCCATCGGAATGGTACAGTAAGTACACTTGTAGTCACAACCATCCTGAATCTTGAGAAAAGCGCGGGTACGATCGCCTATGGAGTAGCTTCCTACATAGAAATCCGCTTCGTTGATGTCACAGGAGTGAATCTGCCCCTTGTTGAGCTTGGTTAGGTCGTCTATATACTGAGTGATGTTGAATTTCTCTTTGGCACCCAATACCAAATCCACTCCATCTACAGCGATGAGGTCTTCGGGCTTGAGCTGGGCATAGCAGCCTATGGCGGCGATAAAAGCATTTTCGTTGTGCTTTAGGGCTTTACGTACAATTTGCTTGAACTGTTTGTCCGCATTCTCGGTAACAGAGCAGGTATTAATCACATAAATATCAGCAGGTTCCTCAAAATCTACCTTATCATAGCCCTCATTCTCAAAGCTACGGGCAATGGTGGCTGTCTCAGCAAAATTCAGCTTGCAACCCAAGGTATAAAAGGCAACACGTTTTTTCATAAGGGTAAAAGTAAGATTTAGTAAAAAATCTTCAACTCAATTAAATGAGTTTTAAATTTGGGGCAAAGGTACAAAAAAACTTTATATTTTGTAAATCCACCTTGAAATCCATAAAAATGAGTATTTTTGTGAGCTCTAAAATCACTTACTTTTATGAAATCTAAAGTCCCTTTTTTGAATGTTGAAAAAGGAGATTTCTTTTTGATAAAAGAAGTCATAATTACCAAAGACACTACCTACTCAAGTCTTCGGGAGCAGTTTCCTACCCATGAGATATGGGAGGTAGGGACAGGCTACTATTGGATCTATTTTGACAAATGTCCTTTTGAGGGGAAGTTATTCCATGTGGCAGTTTGTTTTGATAGAGAACGCTTGTTTTCCATAGAATTTTCTATGAATGAACGACAAACTTCTTGGGAGGATTGGAGTGAGGCTTACGAGCTGAAAACAGAAAAATATTACAAACAATGGATTTCCTCCCAAATAGGCGAAGCACATTCTTTTGATTGGGGAAGTGTAGGAGCTCATTATGACCGCAAAGGAGGAAGTACTTTTATGTGGGTTACTTACAAAT
>CAJPPS010000049.1 GCA_905372595.1 uncultured Capnocytophaga sp.
ATTCATTTCTTTATCTAAAATAGATTTTTTCCCTTTTTTGTAATAAAATTTTTTAGTATTCAATATATTTTCATTATTATCATAAAATATAATATCAAGAATAACCCAATTTTTTTTATAAGAAAATATCTGTTCTTGTTCGATACGATTGCTCATAAGCCAAGTATTTTTCAAGATATTACCTTTTTCATCAAAAGAAGTAATGCAGGTATAAACAGAATATTTTATCGTTTGAGCACAACGTCCTTTATAGAAACCTGTATTAGCTTCTACTTTTTTTACTTTTCCTTTTAGTTCATATTTTTCCCAATCGGTTTGCTGAGCTTGCAAGCTAAAAACAAATGTTAGGACTATAAAGGGTAAGAATATATTTTTCATAGGGTTCTTGTTTGATGCAAAGATATGAAATAATTTGAAAATTAGCAAATTAGGGAAAATGTACAAGTAATAATGAGGTGGTAGGAACAAGGTGACAATGGTGATGATGCCTTACTTTTACACCTTTGAGTGAAAAAGTGTGATAGTACAGATACATATCTCTTCTTGATTTTTCTCTAACTCAAGTAAGTAACTATCGCCTCTCCCTTACTGGCTGCCGTAGCAAAGAAAGATTGAAGTGCTTGAAAATGAGAATACAAATACTCAAAAATTTTCTCATTCCAATCCAATGAAGGGTATAATTTCTCCTCTTCATTCATTGCCTCAGTATCGTAACGCGCTTTTAGATCAGCTTCTGTAAGTGAAGCTATTTTGCGATGAATACCCATTACTTGCTCAGGAGTAAGGTAATGAGCAGGTCCGTAGCCTACATCCATATCTTCATCAAAGAATTGCGCACTGAAAAAGATACGATTTAGGCTATCTACTTCATCCTCAAGACTTCCAAAGGCAAATGCCTTTCCAGTAAGCAGATATAAAATGACACCCCACGCTTTATCGATATCCATAGAATAAGCGTCATCTACTCTGTTTTCCAAAAAGAGATCAGGCTTATCTATATAACTTTCAAGTTCCTGCTTAGAGATGCGGAGCAAATACATAATCATTCCCATAGTTTTTAATATTTAGTCGTAATAAGTAATTTTCCTGTGTGCAACATAGATAGGATAAGAAACATTCTCTCTATATATACTGCATTGAATCCAATTCCCTTTGCTATCATACTGATAAACATACTGATAAGTTTCTAAACTTTCGTTGTTATCATTAAGGTCATATCTCTTTTTCGTTTTTATATCACCATTGGTATTGTAAGTATATACTTCCTTATGATTGTCTTCCTCATCAATTGCATAATCAAATTTTGTTTGTGTACTATCGGTATAGTAATAAGCTCTCACAGAAACCACTTCAATAGGATGATTTCTGTATATACAGATTGTTTTAGTAGGTGAAACAGATTGGTATTCTTGTTCTTCTTTCAACTTACCTTTTTCTCGCATCATTTCCTTCCAAAAACTATGAGTAGTATCCGTCTCAAAAGTTATAAGTCTTTTTATACCATCGTGAGAAATTACTACCGCTTTTATGGGATAATTGGAAGTATCGTATTTATATTGGGTAGTATATACCCCTTTTCTAGTAATGGAGATCACTCTTCCCTGTTCATCAAAAGAGTAGATAGTAGGAATATCAATTTGGTAAGTATCACTGCTCTCTACTGATTTCACTTTTCCTTTAAGCGACATACTTTTAGCTGTATAGACGCTTTGTCCGTGTAAACTTATAGGCAATATTAGTACTAAAATCAAAAAAAGATACCTCATCATAAGATTATACATTAGTTGTAATAAGTTATTTCCCTATGTACAATTTCAGGGTATTTATCTGGTATAGGTGTCTGAAAAGTTTGCTTCTTCTCTACCCAATTTCCCTGCCCATCATACACATACTCATAACGGTAGCTATTACTCACTTCACCTTTTTCGTCGTAGAAAGTAATCGTCGCTACCTCGCCTTGGTCGTTATAAGTATAGACTTCCTTTTTTCCATCTCGAAGTATGTAATCAATTTTGCTATCCAAATAAGGTTTTTGGTAGTAAATCTCCTTCTCATCAATTACTTTTCCAGCAATGGTATGAGTTATTTTACAGTGAACAGGTGACAAATAATCTATTCTTAATTTCTCTGTCATCTTTTTATAAAAAGTAAGTTCTTCCCAAAAAGCCCCATTTTTAACGCGTATAAACATTATATCTGCCTTTATTTTCTCAGAATAGACATACTTTTTACCACCCGATAAATAGTGTTGATAACGATCATATTGATACACATACTTGATATCCGCTCCTATACTTTTCTCAGTGAGATCTCCTCTTTGGTTAAAAGAATAAAGCGTAGGGATAGGGCTTTGCATTTTCATAGTAGCTAATTTTTGAGGAGGATACGCATACTGAGTAGTTTCAGCAATGCTTTTCACCTTCCCTTTGAGCGACATACTTTTAGCTGTATAGAGATTTTGTCCACGTAACCCCATAGGCAATACCAAAATCAAAAAAAGATACCTCATCATAAGAGTTATATATTAGTTGTAATAAGTAATTTCCCTTTTCGTAAAATAAATAACCGCCCCTTCCTGATATGAGTTGTTCAATTTCTCATTTTCAAAATACACATAAATATATTTCTGTTAATAATATTTAATATTTCTTATAGAAAGAACCCAAGGGGTTCCATCCTTGAAAGTAGTGCGTTCTATCCAGTTGCCTTCTTTATCGAATTTATACTTATAGGTTTTTTCTCCTGAGTTAATGACTCCATTATCTTTTCTATGGCTGATATTTCCTTTTTTATCATAGAAAGCGTTCAGTTCTCCAGCTAAATACTCTCCAAAATAAAAAGAAATACGGCTTAATTGTCCTTTACTATTATAGGAATAGCGAAAAATAGGGTCAGAATCGGAAGGAATACTGTCATTTTCATAGGTAATAACCTCTTTGATGTGTCCTTTTTTATCATATTGAATAGATTCGGCTGGGAAAATCCGTGTAATGAGCCCTTTTTCATAGATAAGAAGTTTTCTTTCTGGGAGCTTTCCTTCTTGGAATTTTTGATAATGAACTAAGCCCTCTGCTGTGGGTTCTTCAAATACCAATATATAGGTTTGTCGTGAAGTTTTTACCTTTGTTTTGACGAGAAATCCTTTGGAATTGTATTCGAATCGCAGTTTTGTAAAGTAATTATTTTTATAGAAATCTTCTTTCTCGGACACTTTTCCTTCGGGAGTAAAACAGACTTTATAATTTTCAGAAAAGTTCATAAATCCTAGCATTCGGTACAAGCCTACACTTTCCACGTCAGATACTTCTTCATCTTCTGCCAGATTATCTGTGCGGATAAGGCTTTCAAAATTCTGTTGTTCGCTATCAAAAAAATAAGTTTTCTGTTCCATACATTTTACATTTCCTCTAAGCCCTTCCATATCTCGGTGAGAGAGAGATTTTTTGGGAACTATTATGGTTATTAGAACAATAACAACAGGAATAATAATTATAGCAAGAATGATTTTCTTCATAGGAAACTTAATAAGTGTAAGAATTTCTTGGGCAAAGATAATAAAACCTTTTATCAATAGTGGGGAAAATAGCAAATAAATTCATTTTTTGAAGATATTTTAAAGAAAATCAAGATAAAATTGCTATGTTGATAACTTTTTTCAAAAAATATATATTTAAACTAAAGACAGGAGATGTTTGTATGTTGCTGAATTTCAATATTTTGCAATCATAAAAACAGCTAAGTATAGTAAAAATCACGATGTTAATAAAAAAATATTGAAAATAAGGCGATTGCGTTTTGTGTATTAAGGAAAAAGTTTGTATCTTTGCCCTCGCTTAAAAAAATATTTTATAAATGCCAACAATTTCACAATTAGTACGAAAAGGAAGAGCTAAAATAGCCAAGAAGAGTAAATCGGCTGCTTTGGATTCATGTCCCCAACGTCGTGGCGTATGTACACGTGTGTACACCACTACCCCTAAGAAACCGAACTCTGCAATGCGTAAAGTAGCGCGTGTTCGCTTAACTAATGGTAATGAGGTCAATGCGTATATCCCAGGAGAAGGACACAACCTCCAAGAGCACTCGATAGTATTGGTAAGAGGCGGAAGAGTAAAAGATTTACCAGGGGTACGTTACCACATCGTACGTGGTGCACTGGATACTGCTGGGGTAAATGGAAGAACCCAAAGACGCTCTAAGTATGGAGCTAAACGCCCTAAACCAGGACAAGCAGCTGCAGCACCAGCTAAAGGAAAGAAAAAGTAAATTTTTAAAAACCGTCTAAAACAATCAAATGAGAAAGAGACAAGCTAAAAAAAGACCTCTTTTACCAGATGCAAAATATAATGACCAGTTGGTTACTCGCTTTGTGAATAACCTTATGTGGGATGGTAAAAAGTCAGTGGCTTTTAAGATTTTCTATGATGCAATTGACATTGTAGAACAAAAGAAGAATAACGACGAAAAAACGGCGTTAGAAGTGTGGAAAGATGCGCTTTCCAATGTAATGCCTCACGTGGAAGTACGTTCTCGCCGTGTAGGAGGAGCTACTTTCCAAATTCCGATGCAAATCCGTCCAGACCGCAAAGTGTCAATGGCTATGAAATGGCTTATAGGATATGCGCGTAAAAGAAATGAAAAATCAATGGCTCAGAAATTAGCTGGAGAAATTCTTTCTGCTGCTAAAGAAGAGGGGGCTGCTGTTAAAAAGAAAATGGATACACATAAGATGGCAGAAGCTAATAAGGCTTTCTCTCATTTTAGATTTTAATCAGTAAGGTAGTATGAGTAGAGATTTAAAATATACAAGAAACATTGGTATCGCAGCACACATCGATGCCGGAAAAACAACTACCACTGAGCGTATTCTTTTTTATACAGGGAAAACGCACAAAATAGGGGAAGTACATGATGGTGCTTCTACTATGGACTGGATGGAACAAGAAGCAGAACGTGGAATTACTATCCAATCAGCTGCTACTACTTGTAAATGGAATTTCCCAACTGAGAATGGAAAACCTACAGCTGATGCTAAGGAATACCATTTTAATATTATTGACACTCCCGGGCACGTGGACTTTACTGTAGAGGTAAACCGTTCTCTTCGTGTGTTAGACGGATTGGTGTTCCTCTTCTCTGCGGTAGATGGAGTAGAGCCTCAGTCTGAAACTAACTGGCGCCTTGCAGACAACTACAAAGTGCCTCGTATGGGATTTGTTAACAAAATGGACCGTCAAGGTTCTGACTTCCTTAAGGTATGCCAACAGGTGAAAGATATGCTCAAATCTAATGCTGTGCCTATCGTATTGCCTATTGGTGAAGAAGCAGACTTTAAAGGAGTAGTGGATTTGATCAAGAACCGTGCTATCATATGGCATGAAGAAACTCAAGGAGCTACTTTTGATATAGTAGATATCCCTGAGGATATGAAGGCTGATGTAGCCAAATACCGTGCGCAACTTATCGAAGAGGTAGCCGGATATGATGAAGGTCTTTTGGAGAAATTTATGGAAGATGAAAGCTCCATCACTGAAGAAGAAGTACACAAAGCACTTCGTGCAGCAGTAATGGATATGGCTATTATCCCAATGACTTGTGGTTCATCTTTCAAAAACAAAGGAGTACAGTTCATGCTTGATGCGGTATGCCGTTACTTGCCTTCTCCTTTGGATAAAGAAGCTATTGAGGGAACAAATCCTAATACAGGAGAACCTGCTCTTCGTAAGCCTGCAGTAGATGCTCCTTTTGCTGCTTTAGCATTTAAGATTGCTACCGACCCTTATGTAGGACGTTTGGCTTTCTTCCGTGCTTACTCAGGACGTTTGGATGCAGGATCTTATGTATTGAACACTCGTTCAGAAAGCAAAGAGCGTATCTCTCGTATCTATCAGATGCACGCTAATAAGCAAAATCCTATTGAATACATTGAAGCAGGAGATATCGGAGCTGCAGTAGGATTCAAGGATATCAAAACAGGGGACACTCTTTGTGATGAGAAATATCCTATCGTACTCGAAAGTATGACATTCCCTGATCCAGTAATCGGTATTGCAGTAGAGCCTAAGACTAAGGCTGATGTGGATAAGTTAGGTATGGCATTAGCAAAACTTGCTGAAGAAGACCCAACATTCCAAGTAAAAACAGACCAAGCTTCAGGACAGACTATCATCTCTGGTATGGGTGAGCTTCACTTGGATATCATCGTTGACCGCTTAAAACGTGAGTTCAAGGTGGAAGTAAATCAAGGAGAACCTCAGGTAGAGTACAAAGAGGCTATCACTGGCAAAGCTGATCACCGTGAAGTGTACAAGAAACAAACAGGGGGTCGTGGTAAGTTTGCTGATATCGTTTTCACTATGGAGCCTGCAGAAGAAGGTAAAGCTGGATTAGAATTTATCAACGAAATCAAAGGTGGTAACATTCCAAAAGAGTATATTCCTTCTATAGAAAAAGGATTCAAAGAAGCGATGAAGAACGGACCTTTGGCTGGCTTTGAAATGGATGCGATGAAGATTACCCTTAAGGATGGTTCTTTCCACCCTGTGGATTCCGACTCCTTGTCATTTGAATTGGCTGCTAAGTTGGGTTACAAGGAAGCCGCTCGTGCTGCTAAAGCCGTACTTATGGAGCCTATTATGAAGCTAGAGGTAATCACTCCAGAAGAGAACATGGGGGACATCGTAGGAGACCTTAACCGTCGTCGTGGTCAGGTAAATGACATGGGCGACAGAAATGGCGCTAAGGTAATCAAAGCCAATGTACCACTTTCTGAAATGTTCGGTTATGTAACTACCCTTAGAACCCTTTCTTCAGGTCGTGCAACTTCTACTATGGAGTTCTCACACTATGCAGAAACCCCTTCTAACATATCAGAAGAAGTTATCAAAAAAGCAAGAGGTAATTAATTTGTAAAGAAAATGAGTCAAAAAATCAGAATAAAACTAAAATCTTACGATCATAATTTGGTAGACAAGTCTGCTGAGAAGATTGTAAAAACAGTAAAATCAACAGGAGCAGGAGTAGTAGGACCTATTCCACTTCCTACACACAAAAAATTATTTACTGTATTACGTTCTCCACACGTGAATAAAAAAGCGAGAGAGCAGTTCCAGCTAAGTTCATACAAACGTTTGTTAGACATCTATAGTTCATCACCTAAGACAATAGATGCACTAATGAAGCTAGAACTTCCTAGTGGAGTAGAAGTAGAAATCAAAGTGTGATAAAAAGCAAAACGGAAGATTTGCTTGACTTGTCCCAAAACAATAGCGTGAGGGAAAAACGGTTATAAATTGATATTCAGGGATGAAATACTTCACCCTGAATTTCAACTTGTAGTTAAAAAGAAAATTTCATTACACTATTCAAAACAAAAAGTTAATTAATTTTAAATATTAAATATGTCTGGGTTAATAGGAAAAAAAGTAGGCATGACTAGTATTTTTGATGAGAATGGGAAAAACATTCCTTGTACCATCATTGAGGTAGGACCATGCGTAGTTACCCAAGTCAGAACCAAAGAGGTTGACGGGTATGAGGCTCTTCAACTTGGTTTCGATGACAAAAAGGAGAAACACACGAACAAAGCAGCGGCAGGGCATTTTGCCAAAGCAGGAGTTACTCCTAAAAAGAAACTTGTCGAATTCCAAGGATTTGAGAGCAATTACAAATTAGGAGACACTATTACAGTTGAATTTTTTGTAGAAGGAGAATTTGTGGATATCACAGGAACTTCCAAAGGGAAAGGATTTCAAGGGGTAGTTCGTCGTCACGGTTTTGGAGGAGTAGGACAGTCTACTCACGGACAACATAACCGACTAAGAGCACCAGGTTCAGTAGGAGCATCATCTTATCCTTCACGTGTATTCAAAGGAATGCGTATGGCAGGAAGAATGGGTGCAGAAAGAGTAACAGTACAAAATTTAAGAGTGTTAAAAGTGATTTCTGAAAAGAATCTTCTCATCATAAAAGGATGTATTCCAGGTCACAAAAATGCTTACGTAACGATTCATAAATAATGGAAGTAGCAGTATTAAATATACAAGGAAAAGAAACAGGAAGAAAGATTACTCTTTCTGAGGCTGTTTTCGGGATAGAACCTAACAATCACACTATTTATTTGGATATTAAGCAATTCTTAGCTAATCAACGCCAAGGAACTCACAAATCCAAAGAACGTAATGAAGTAGCCGGAAGTACTCGTAAGATCAAAAAACAAAAAGGTACAGGTACAGCTCGTGCGGGAAGTGTGAAATCACCTGTATTTGTAGGAGGAGGTCGTATATTTGGTCCTCGCCCTAAGGATTATACTCAGAAGCTTAACAAAAAAGTAAAACGCCTAGCACGTCGTTCTATTCTTAGCCAGAAAGCAAAAGATGGAGCAATTATTGTCTTGGAAAACTTTAATTTTGAAGCTCCTAAAACTAAAGAATTTACAAATATTCTTTCTAACTTAGGGATTCAAGATAAAAAAGTACTTTTTGTATTGTCAGATATAAATAAAAATGTATATTTGTCCTCTCGTAATTTACCAAGTGTAAATACAATAACTGCTTCTGAATTAAACAC
>CAJPPS010000050.1 GCA_905372595.1 uncultured Capnocytophaga sp.
GGACAAGCTACTCCAGTTACCTTATCGGTAGTATAATATACAAGTTCAGCTGCTTGGCTACATTCTGTTGCTGGCGTATTGTCTTTTTGCTTAATCTTAATGGTGTATTCAAAGAAATCCGCATTTTTCATTCCTTGTGGAATCTTGATACTCAATTCGGATTCTTCATCACCTACTTGAGCAATAGGATTGGTAGGTAAGGAAGGATCTGCAAAAGTAGTTTTACTCTTATTTCCTACTGTAAATGAATTTGCTACATACTCAAATCCTTTTGGAATACGTATCACTACCAATCCCTTATCTCCTGTTGAGAAGGTACCCACAGGGATTGAAGTATCTACAATGATATGTTTCCCTTTGTAAATAGCATAACTAGGAGAAGCACAAGCATTGGCGTTGCCTCCTGGCTCTAAAGTAAGTGAATTATTTACTTTATATTTATTGACATCCACTCCTTGTATTCCAGCGATAATAGCTTTGCTACGGTCTCCTTCAGCAGGATCTCCACAGAGGTTATTTCCTTCTATATCAATATCAAAGGAAGAACCTGCTGTAAATTCACAATCAGGCTTCACCATAAAGATCAGCTTAAAGTTTCGCTTATTCACATTACTTTCTGAAATACTTCCAGGCAAGCTTCCTCCTGGGAAAATAGAAGTAAGGTCATAAGTAATTTTATTATTACTTTCTACAGGTGTTATATTGGAAAATTTGGTTCCACTTCCTAAAGGATATTCTATTTCTACATCAGAGATAGTAAGTCCTCTCTGCTTTATGATAACTAGTTTTGCATCAAAGATATCTCCCTGATCTCCACTATTAACAGTATATTCATACTTTGTCTTCTGACACATGGAGATATTTCCTATTCCTGTTCCTCCTCCTGGGTTAGAGGCACTAGGTGTTATCTGCTTAAGGCTTTTCGCTATTTTTACATTATATGTTATCTTATTATCATTACATGTTTTAGTATATCCTTGTGTAGGATTACTATTACAATTCCACCCTGCATATAAGTCGAAAGTAATATTAGCCTTAGTACAGTTGGTAATCTCATACTTAAGTCTGTAACGCTTAACTGCTCCTTTGGCAATGGTACCACTTTGTCCATCTGAATTGAGGAAGAACATCTTTTCCCCAGAGATGCCTGTGGCTACAGAGAATGTTCTGAGGGTATTCCCAGAGGCATTGACCTCCTCCAAGCCTAATACATTGATCCCTACTACATCAGGTACTGATACCCAACCATAAGGAGCATCAGAGAGACTGGTATTGGTAATTTGGAAATTGATATGCTGCTCTCTCTTATTAGCTGTAATATTTTGAGAGGTTTGAGTAAGGAGATTGATTGCAGGCTTTTCAGAATATTTAATGGATTCGTGATGAGATTCGGTAACTATTTCACTTCCTCCATTAGCTGCATAGTGATAATAAAAATCTTCAAACTCTATATCGGCATATACGTGCTGGTTATCTGCAGTAGCTTGCGCTTCATTCACAAACACTTTCGAAGCACAAGTGGCTTGTAACCAAGTTCTTACACTAGATTCATACCCGTTTTCTATTGAGATTTCTCCTGGATGCAAATATCCTGGACTTCCCTTAGGAGGATTCACATAAGTATATGTCTTATATGTACCATCATCTGTTATAGTAAAGCTAGTCAAAGGTATTTTTACCTCATTGGCTCCAGATGCCCAATCTGTATATTTCCTTCTGTACTCATATTGTGCGTCTCTGACCATATTATAAGTAGAAGGTATTTTAATTTTTATGGACTTAATCCTTCTTGAAGGGCGGAACTCATCCATAAAATAAGAACCTGAAGAGGTAAAACGTCGTGCTAAATACACCTGATTACTACCTATATTGGTCACTTCACAAGCTTTTATGTTATAGGCATTAGTACCTATTAATGTATAAGTTTCTGCAATATAGAAAGTTGGCGTCTGTTTGGCACCACAGTGCAATTCTCTTGTATGATAGCCCTGTGTGTTAATATCTGTATCATTTGCATTGGCCAACATATAGAAGAATGATTCTGCAGCAGACTGAGTATCCTTTGCAAAAGAAGAGTCACCTCTTGAAGAACCATTATTCTTCACTTGATAGGTAGCTACCACAGAGAATTTTTGTCCTGCATTCAAAGTTCCTGAAGGCAGTGCGGAAGTAAGATTCCAACGGAAGAAATTTCCATCGGCAGTGGATCCTTTTGTAAGTACATTAGGATCTGTTGCTTGCAAGGTTACCTGATGTGTTCCTACTTTAACAGTTATTTTCTTAGGCAACAAGTCAGCTCTTTTTGTAACCTTTGCGTGATAGAATAGGTTATTAGAGGAAGTAGTTCCTTGTTCTCCTTCAGCCATTACTTCTATTTCATCCAGATATAAACTACGTTGGCGTTCTGCCTCTGATACTTCTGCACGGGTTACACGTGTAGTCATTGTATAATCCTTCCAACCATAAGAATTATCTGCTCGTTCTGTCTTAGTGCTGATCATTCTAGGACCATCATTGGAACAGTTTCCTGGACAAATAGCCTTAATAGTCCTTTTGTTACATAACAAAGGTAACGGACAATAAGTACCATTTGCATTTTTATCCAAATGGGTAATACTATATTGTACCTCAACATCCCCCGAAACACAGGGGTTAGAAAGTACCATATCAAAAGTTATATATCCCTTATCCGGATGAGGTGAAGTATAAGAAAGGGTGCCTCCTGCCCCTATATCAGATAGAGGTATAGGCCCATCTAGGGGAGCTCCAAAGTCATTCCCTCTGTAATATTTAACATTTTTCAAGCTTACTCCTGTGGGCAGCTTTATTTCGTATTTAAAACGACTATCGTTATTCTTATTATCTTGTCCTTGTGTCTTTTCAAAAGCTATATAAGTAGTACTTCCAAAAATAATGTATCCAAATTTGGAAACATCTTTAGGAAGTTCTACAGGAAACTTAGAAGAATCGGTAACTCCTGCTATTAAGCGTCTGTATGTATAGTTAGTAACTGCCTGTGCAGGAGATGTTCTTTGCACCCCACAGGCATCCTTATACTCAAAATTAGAATGAGGAGATACACTAAAGACTCTCTCATCCTCTTGCAAGCACTTAACACCTTGATTTTTAACCATATCAAAACGTATCTTGAACTTAGCATTGATAGGAAAATCATCTCTGAAACCATCCCCATCTACATCGGTAAGTCCTATATCCTTACCTGTCAAAAGTCCTTCCGCCAAAGCTGGCAGTTCCTTCAAAGGTGCTTTTCGATATACTATCTCATTTCCATTAGGGGTTACTGAAGTAATAGGATATTCTGTTCCATCAGTAGCTACTATGCGGAAATTAGCAGGCTTGTGATTCCTGAACTGTTTCCCAGAAAGATATGGGGTTATATTCAATTGTACATCATAAGCAGTTGCGTTACCAGTACCATTATTGACATACTGTACGGTAAATGTTCCTAATGTAGCCCCACAAATTCCATCCTTCCAAGTAAAGTAAGTATGGTTTTTATCAGGATCTATTTCTATTTTTGGAGTACCAGTAGTTACATTAATAGCCCTACCAGAATCACGTACTTGATAGAGTATTGCAGGACTTTCACCCCAATAGGCTTCATATATTATCTGACGATTGGACTGACAACCCGTTACGGTATATTTTTCACTAATAGTAACCTTATCAGCCTTCTTAAATCCTGCTGGTGAAGTACTAGTAACCTTATAAAGGGCTACCCCTGTATTGTTACCTATCCCAGCTGGAACATTTCCCACAGGAGAAAGAACACTCCCATCAGGTCCCTTGATTTCTACACTTGTTACTCCTGAAGGATACTTTACAGAAAAATAAATATCTCGAGTAGCTCCATCTCCTGTGTTCTCAAGAGTAAAAGTTTTCACACTTGTTCCAGAGGCGTTATTGTGAGCAGATTCTGAAGGAGTCACAATAATGACAGGAATCACAGGGGTATAAGTAGCCTCCTTCTGGTCTGAAACTCCTGAAGAAAGGGTTACCTTCACTGTATCCTTAAAGGTATTCTGATTGGAGAATAGTGTAGCCGAAGCATTCTTAGTTACTTTTCTCTTAATAGAGAACTCAATATTCCCTGATCCTGTTAGTGTAAAAGCAGGTTTATTAGCTGGCGAAGAAGCAGTATAAGCAATATTAAGCGTTCCACTCTCCTTTACAAGAGAATTGGGCACATATTCTATTCCATTACCTAAAGTAACTTCCACTGTCCCTGTCGTACCCGCAGGAAGCGCCAAGCTAACAGTAAGCTTACCTACTTCAAAGTTTTGTTTGGCAAAATGAACATCATTCTCTGCCACAGCACTTGCTATTATTGTCTGTGCTTTTGCCTGAACAAAAGACAGCAATATGGCAATCATAAGCAAGTACGAAATTCTCTTCTGTAATCTTTTAAGCATTTTTTTATCTGTTTTTAAATTGACCTAATTATAGGGTGCAAAGATATATAATCTCTTTATTTCTAACACCTCTTTTCATTCACTATTTATAAAAAGTTATTAACATATATTAATATCATCTATCCTTATATAGAAAAAATTTATAAAAGCTTTTTCTACAAAACCTCATATCTAGTGTCAAAAAAATTATTCAAGATAGATTTATTGGTTTTTACATTATTTTTTCTCACTTGTTTTTTTAGTTAAATTGAATACAAACACTCCTGCAAAGATTCCTAACACATCGGCAAGGATGTCCAGCGGATCACCACTACGACCTAATTGCATTTGTTCTTGCATTATTTCAGTCAATAGTGCATATGCTGAAAGCAATAAAAGTTCCCTTACAATAGAATGTCTGGGAAAAGCCATTTTATAAAGATATGCTAAGAGGGCAAATATTAGGAAATGTACCACTTTATCCATACCTTCAAAGGAGAAAAAATTCTTTGGAAGGTCTAAATCAGAGGTAGGACGTAAAAGGATATATGTGAGAAAAGCTCCGTAGAGAAAGAAGAGGAGCCTATAGCGCATTTTATTCATTTCACCTCTATACAGCAAAAACCTTGCCAAAAACAATAAATTCTTGGCAAGATTTTTATTTTTTATTTAATCTATTTTGCTTTGTCGGTAACTTCTACATCTACAATTTCGATATCGAAAACAAGAGGTGCATCTGGAGGAATTACCCCAGGAATACCTCTTTCTCCGTAAGCTAAAGAAGAAGGGATAAATACACGTAGCTTCTCTCCCACCTTCATTGTAAGGAGCGCTTCCTTAAAGCCAGGGATAAGCCCTACTTTTTGGCTATATTCCCAAGGATAAGGTGCATACCCCCCTCCCATTTCGCGTTGTTGATCATAAGCGTTATTGGCTTGAGCTACTTCCTTAATATTAGAATCAAAAAGTTGTCCGTTGGCACGTAAGTACCCTGCATAATTTACCAATACTCTTTGTCCTTGAGCAGGTTGGATACCATTCCCTTCTCTAAGTTTAAGAATTTTGATTCCTGAAGGATAAGTGACAGCTTGGCTCTCTTGCTCTGCAAGTTCAGCGATTTTACGTTCGCTTTCGGCTCTTTCCTGAGCTTCTTTCTGCCTTGCAAGCTCTGTTTGTTCTTTCATAAAGATATCAAAAACCTTAGGAGCATCAAATTTTTCAGCTTCTTTTCCTACACGGATAATTTCAATCTTTTTGATGATTACAGGGGTTTTAGGGCGACTATCCTTTTGAGAAGTCTGCTCATCGGTAATCTTACTGATAACATCTTCTCCGTTAATCACCTGTCCAAAAATGGTATGATGATGTGTAAGCCAAGGCGTATCTTTCTCTGTAATAAAGAATTGACTTCCGTTGGTAGCTGGTCCGGAATTAGCCATCGCTAGCTGTCCTTTTCGGGTGAACTTAAGGGTATCAACGAACTCATCTGCAAACTGATAACCAGGACTTCCTTCTCCTGTAGCTGTACGGTCTCCCGCTTGGAACATAAAGTCCTTAATTACTCGGTGTGACTTGGTACCATCGTAATAACGTTTTCCTTTAAGAGAATCTGGTACGTAGGTATTATTTCCTTCTGCTAAGGAAATAAAATTAGCCACCGTTCCAGGGGTTGCCTTGTAGAAAAGCTCTACCAGCATATCCCCTTTATTGGTCTGGATATCTGCATACAAACCATTCTTTAAATCTGGATATTTGGTTGATTTACAAGCAACCAATAACAAAGGCAATAACATTGCCCACAACTTCACTTTTTTCATAAAACTCTATATTAAATGAATGAATTTTCCTATGAATTAATCCTCTAAAAATTCTTTAGTTACCTCTTCCCAATTCTCATAGGAGAAAGGGATATCCTTATAAAAATCCTCAAAATAAGGGAATATCTCTTGAGCCTTAGTACAGCTCTTTCGATAATGACTAAATGTATCCTCTGTGTGATATACACGTGTCTCTAGCAGATAAGGACTCTGCTCCCCTAGGGTATCATCTTCCAAAATCGTTTGTATATAACCCTGCTTATCAGGTTTATCATCATACAAAACAACAAAACGATGTCCATTATGAGGTAGTTCCGTAATAATACCCCTAATCCTTTCCAGAGAAAGTGTCAGTTTTGTATATTTATTTGTATCAACCTTTTTCATTATTACCTATATTTTCAATCAAAAGTTTATTCAATAACATCCAATAACCTCTGAAGATTGAGGAGCCGGAGGAAGAGGTGGCGCAGGTATTATTTTCAAAATATGTACCTGAGCTCGTATAGGCTTATTAATTCCTATTTTTTCATTATCTCCGTGATAACCAAAGGCAATTTCAGAAGGAAAGAAAAAAACGGCTTCCTCATTCTCTTTTAAGAGCTTAATAGCCTGCCGAAGCCCCTGAAATAACTCCTGCTTATCCACACAATAAGTAATGACCTTGTTATCCTCCTTGGAATAAATTTCTTTACCGTAGATATCAGAAAGGCTGTAGGTAAAATCAACTAAATCCCCCACCTGAGGCAAAGGGTCAGGATCTACATTTTCTGATACATAATAGTACCTAAAACCATCCTTAGAATTCAGATAAGAATGTAGCGTATCACTGGCAATAATAGAATCCATCACCGCTTCCTGATCCTTGAGTAACTCTCTATTCTTTTTGGCAGATTCTTTCAGGAAAGTATCCGTTTTAACAGTTATAGGTCTGCGAGCCTCCTGCTCACTACAAGCCAGCAGAAAGATAGTAAATACAAATAATCCTAATATTCTCATATTATAGTTCCTTATAATAAGCATTGGGAGAGGATAGGAATTCAGGGAGTACTTTCAGAAAAAGAGCAATGGTATCTTTCAAAGAAGTGTGAGTTCCTCCTCCAGCAGCATTGATGTGCCCTCCACCATTAAAATAAGTACGCGCTAAAGCATTGACATCCAAATTTGTCTTAGAGCGAAAAGAAATTTTTATCACATTTTCTTCCTCATTTTCAATAAATATCGCAGCTAATTCTGCCTCCTTAATCCGTAAGCCATAATTAACAAATCCCTCGGTATCTCCCTTTCGAAAGTTAAATTGCTTGAGTTCCTTACTGCTAATAGACATATAAGCAGTCTTATATTCTGGTAGATAGACTAACCCCCTTAATACATTTCCCAATAATTGTAATCTATCCAAAGAATAGCTATCGAAAACCTCAGAACTAATCCTAGTACAATTGGCTCCCTTCTCTAAGAGGGTAGCTACAATTCTGTGAGTAGTAGGTGAGGTCAGAGAATAACGAAATCCTCCGGTATCTGTCATTATTCCGGTATAAAGGCAAGTAGCTATAGCCTCATCTATCACTTGCTCAGAGGCAAGGCTTACAATAGTGTGATATACTAACTCACAAGTAGAACTTGCCTTATCATTTGAATAAGTAATTGTAGCATACGTATCTGGTTGCTGATGATGGTCTATCATTACAAAAGGAGCCGTAGCTTTCTCCAAAAAAGGAGTCAAAGGCTTTGCCCTAAGCAAATTATTGAAATCCAAAGTAAAAATAAGAGTGGAGCTCTCTATTCTTTCCTGAGCTTCTTTTTCGTGATTAGGATAAATAAGGATATCATCTGCTGCAGGCATCCATTTAAGGAAATCCGGAAAATCAGTAGGGGTTATTACCTTAACATTATGGTTTTGAGCCTTCAGAAAAAGATAAAGCCCCAACAAACTACCTATAGCATCTCCATCTGGGTTGGTATGAGGAATGATAGTAATAATCGGGTTCTTATCCAAGAATTCTTGGAGCCTCTGTGTATCTTGTGTATTCATAGTGCAAAGATACAATTTCTTTTTCAATTACCAATTGTTATTTTCCCTTTTTCCTCCTTTAGAAAAAAACGGTAAGCCCTTGATACCCAAGTGATGAATACAGGAGGTTCTCAATAAGTACAAGCTACCCATTCACTTGTGTAGGATATTCCATAATTAGTTACCTTTGGGGTTGGGAGGCATTGGGGAGATAGATAAGACAATAAAAGAAGATATCAAATAGAAGAAAAAACCGAGCCATAGAGATAGCTCGGTTTCTGATAAGAAGGCGGCGACATACTCTCCCACAAATTGCAGT